>NZ_QKRU01000004.1:0-155974 GCF_003234055.1 Pseudomonas sp. 57B-090624 | reverse complement strand
CCCCTCGCGCAACGGTCTGCGCCGCAGCCGTCCGTCGCCCTCTCCCATCCTGCAGATTCGACCGCAAGAACCGGAGTGCAGGGCGGCCTCTTCACGCCGATATTGAGCCCCGCAACGCGTCTGGCCAGGGCGTTTGCGCCATCGGATCGGCGCTACCCGGGCCACTCGCGCACCAGGACCACTACGCAGTAAGGGCTGGAGGAACGCAGCAACCCGGGCACGGCCCGGAACCAGGGTCGATGACAGACAGGAGAGAGTCACCTATGGAACTACGTCATCTTCGCTATTTCCTCGCCGTGGCCGAGGAGCTGAATTTCACCCGCGCCGCCGCGCGCCTGCACATCGAGCAATCGCCCCTGTCCCGGGCCATCAAGGAGCTCGAGTCGGATCTCAACACCCTGCTCTTCGAGCGCAACCCCCGGGGCGTGCAACTGACCTGGGCGGGCACCGTCTTCCTGGAGAACACCAAGCGCATCTTCGCCGCCCTGGAGCAGGCGCGGATGGACATGCGCGGCGTCGCCATGGGCTTTCGCGGCACGCTGCGGGTCGCGGTGTCCGACGGCATCGCCCCGCAGAAGCTCGCCGACCTGCTGGCACGCTGCCGCCAGGAAGAACCGGAGATGGAGATCCGCCTGTTCGAAGTGAGCCACGCCCAGCAGGTCAAGGGCATGCTCGACCACAGCTACGACGTCGGCTTCGCGCGCACCGACAACGCCGTCGACGGCATCTGCGCGCGGCCCATCTGGAGCGACCCGCTGGTCGCCGCCCTGCCCGCCCGCCATCCGCTGCTGTCGCACCGCAAGATCCCGCTCAAGGAGTTGGTGCGCCACCCGCTGATCCTCAGCCACCCCGAGGTGCACGAGGGCCAGCACCAGCAGATCAGCCGCATGCTCAAGGCCAACCTGAGCGAAGCCGAAGAAGCCTCGCTGAACATCGTCGAGCAGTACATCTCCCGCGAAACCATGCAGGCGCTGGTCTCGGCCGGCTACGGCGTCGCCCTCATCTGCGGCACCGAGCACAGCTACCTGCCCGGCAGCGAGATCGTCACCCGTGCCCTGTCCGTGCCCGACTCGGTGCTGACCACCTACCTGCTGCGCCCGGACAGCGAACCCTCGCCGCACCTCTCGCGCTTCCTCGAACGCGTCGAGCAGGTGTGCAACCAGCAGGAAGAGGCGGAAACCTGCCTGTTCTCCGAACTCCACCCGATCGCCCCCGTCTCGCGCCTGGCGCGCGTGGGCCTGTCCTTCAGCGCCGGGGACTTCTCCACGCCATGAATCCCCTCGCCACCCTCGAACGGGCCGTGCCCGATCCAACGCTGGAGCGCATCGAACAGCTCGACTGGCAGGCCCTCGAAGCCGAGCTGGACGCCAATGGCAGCGCCCTGATCCCGCACCTGCTGGACGATGCCGCCTGCGCCCGACTCGCCTCGCTCTACAGCCAGGAGGCAGGCTTCCGCTCGCGCATCGTCATGGAGCGCCAGGGCTTCGGCCGCGGCGAATACAAGTACTTCGCCTACCCGCTGCCCGCGCTGCTCGGGCGCCTGCGCCACCGCCTCTACCCGCCGCTGGCGGCCATCGCCAACCGCTGGAACCAGCGCCTGGGCCTCGACACCCGCTACCCCGCGCGCCTCGACGGCTTCCTCGCCCGCTGCCACCGGGCCGGCCAGCACCGCCCCACGCCCCTGCTGCTGCAGTACGGCCCGGGCTGCTACAACCGCCTGCACCAAGACCTCTATGGCGAGCACGTCTTCCCGCTGCAGCTGGCGGTCCTGCTGTCGGCACCCGAGCAGGACTTCAGCGGCGGCGAGTTCGTCCTCACCGAGAACATCGCCGGGCAGCAGCGGGCGGACGTCGTGCCCCTGGGCAAGGGCGACGCCGTGCTCTTCCCGGTGGACCTGCGTCCCGTGCCCGGCAAGCGCGGCGGCTTCCGCCGCGCCGCTATGCGCCACGGCGTCAGCCTGATCAGGAGCGGCGAGCGCCGCACCCTGGGGCTGATCTTCCATGACGCCAGCTGAGAGCAGCGGATGAACGCCCCCCTCCTCCCCGCCTCCCGGCAGGCGGGCTGAACATGCCCATTCGCCCACAGGACATCGGCCCTGCCGCCTTCCTCGAGCCCGGCACGGCAGCCAGCGGCCCGAGCGAAGACGACCCGGCCGCGCGCCTGCGGGTGATCAGTGCCTTCCAGGCACTGGTGGATGCCAGGCAGGCCCGCTGGCACACGGATGATTCGGGCCTAACCGAGCTGCACCTGGACAGCGGGGAAATCTTCCTGCTCCGTCCCCACAGCGTCACTCGACTGCGATAAGGAGATTGCCATGACATTGATGATGAGCCGCCTGAGTTCGCCCCTGCGCGAACTGCTGCTGGTGACCGACGAACAGCAACGCATCCGCGCCCTGGGCTTCGGCGACTACAAGCGCCAGCTCACGCGCTCCCTGAAGGACCGGCCGAGCGCCAAGGACCTTCCCGAGATCCCGGCGCCCAAGGCGATAGCCACCGCCCTGCGCCGCTACTTCGAAGGCGATTGCGATGCGCTCGACGAACTGGTCGTGGAACCCAACGGCACGCCCTTCCAGCTCCAGGTCTGGGCGGCGCTGCGGCAGATTCCCGCCGGCACCACCCGCAGCTATGGCCAACTGGCCCGCGACCTGGGCCTGGAGGACCCCCGTGCCGCCATCGACATCGGCGTGGCCAACGCCGCCAACCCCATCGCCATCGTCATCCCCTGCCACCGGGTGATCGCCGCCAACGGTGAGCTGCGCGGCTACGCCTGGGGCCTGGAGCGCAAGCGCTGGCTGCTGGAGCACGAGAAGGCCCTGCGCCCCGTCGTGGCCGAGCCGCGAACCGCCGCCCTGTTCTGACGCAGCGCCCGGCACGGGAGGCGAAAGGCGTTCATCACGCCTAACCTCCAGCGCCCCTCCGCCCGCAGCGGAACGCCTGGGCGGAACCACGGTGAATTCGAACGCAAGAACCGGAGTTCTTGCGTTCGGGTTCGGTTTTAACCTGCAATAGTCAACGGTCTTTCTGGATAACCACCATGAGCAGGAACCTGCAAGAAACCGCTCTCTACATCACGGACGATCAACGCTGGGCAGCCGTCAGGGCCCGCGACAGCGCCGCCGACGACCAGTTCGTCTATGCGGTGAAGACCACCGGCGTCTACTGCCGCCCCAGCTCCTCGACCCGTCTGCCCAACCGCAAGAACGTCGAGTTCTTCGACACCCCGGCCGCCGCCGAAGCCGCCGGCTATCGCGCCAGCCGCAGCCTGGCGGGGGACCGCACCAGCACCGCCGCCCGCCGTGCCGCCCTGATCGCCGAAGCCTGCCGCACCATCGAGGCGGCCGACTCGCCGCTCAACCTCAACCAGTTGGCGGCACGCTCGGGCATGAGCCCCTCGCACTTCCACCGGGTGTTCAAGACCGAGACCGGGCTGACCCCGAAGGCCTACGTCTCGGCCTACCGCGCCCGCCGCCTGCGCCGCGAGCTCAGCGATGTCGGCACCTCGGTGACCGACGCCATCTACGGCGCCGGTTTCAACTCCAACAGCCGCTTCTACGAAACCTCCGACCAGTTGCTGGGCATGCGCGCCAGCGAATACCGCGATGGCGGAGCCGGCGCCTCGATCCACTTCGCCGTGGCCCAGTGCTCGCTGGGCGCCATCCTCGTCGCGCAGAGCCAGCGCGGGGTCTGCGCCATCCTCCTGGGCGACGACCCCGACGCCCTGGTACGAGACCTGCAGGACCAGTTCCCCAAGGCCCAGCTGGTCGGCGGCGACGCGGACTTCGAGCGCCTGGTGGCCCAGGTCGTCGGCTTCATCGAAGCCCCCTCGCTCGGCCTCAACCTGCCCCTGGACGTGCGCGGCACCGCCTTCCAGGAGCGGGTGTGGCAGGCCCTGCGGGACATCCCGCCAGGCACCACCGTCAGCTACACCGACATCGCCGAACGCATCGGTGCGCCCAAGGCGGTACGCGCGGTGGCCCAGGCCTGCGGGGCCAACCACATCGCCGTGGCCATCCCCTGCCACCGCGTGGTGCGCCGCAACGGCGACCTCTCCGGCTACCGCTGGGGCATCGAGCGCAAGCGCGAGCTGTTGCAACGCGAAGCCAAGCCGGCAGCCGCCCCCAGCGTGCCGCCCCGTGCCAAGCAGGCCGTGGCGCAGCCATGAGCCTGGACTGGCCGTCGCTGATCCACTGCCTGGATGAAGACGGCTACGCCCTGCTGCCCGGCCTGCTGGATGCCGGCACGGTGCAGCAGTGGCGGCGGCAGGCGCAGGGCATGGGCACCCGCCTCGCCCCCCTCGAACCCGGCTGCGGCGAGTGGCTCGCCACGGCCGGGGCCCTGCCCGGCGAACTCGGCGACGGGCTCTACCCCGCGCTGGCCCGGCTGGCCAATCGCTGGAGCGAGGAACTGGACGAGCCCGGGCGCTACCCGACCGGGCCGGCCGGCGCCATCGATGCACGGCTCTGCCATCTCGGCTCGGGTGAGTACCTGGCGTTGCGACAAGGCGACGGCACCGCTGCCCTGCCCCTGCGTCTGGCCATTCTCCTGGCCTGCCCCCGGAACGACTTCACCGGCGGCGAATTCGTCGTCACCGAACAGCGTCCGCGCATGCAATCGCGCGCCACGGTGCTGCCCCTGCGCCAGGGGGACGCCGTGCTGTTCAGCGACGGCCGCCGCCCAGTGCGCAACAGCCTCGGCCAGCTCTACGGTGCCGGTCTCAAGCACGGCACCAGCCGCGTGCGCAGCGGCCAGCGCCTGAGCCTGGAGCTGGGCTTCCCCGCCGGGCGCTGACCATGCCGGACAAGACCTGGACCCTGGTCGGCGCCGACGGCCGCCCCTTTGCCAGCCACCGCCCCGGCACCCTCGGCGGCCACCGCCGCAACAGGCTCTACGGCCGACTCGACTGCCGCAGCGCCCTGCAGGCCCTCGCCCGTGGTGGCTACCAGGCGCAGCGGGTGTTCTTCCTCGATGAGGCCACGGCGCTCGCCGCCGGCTATCGGCCTTGCGCGGTGTGCCTGCCGGAGCGGTACAGGATGTGGAAGGCGGGGGAACTGGGTGTTCAGGTGAAGCCTGATCGCGAATGAATTCGCGCCTACAGAACAATGCCAATGCACGGGGGCGAGCGTCGCGTAGGGTGGAGGTCGCTCTTCACCTCCACCAGGCGGGGTCGAACAGGGCACGCCGTCATGCCCGACGCGTTGCATTGAAACCCGCCCCCGCACGGTGGATGGGTGAAGCGTCATCCACGCTGCCGCCAGCACCTATGGGGCCGGCGTGGGCGCCAGGGCCTGCGGGGCCGGTTCGGCGGGTACGCGCGAGCGCTCGGCGATGCGCTTGCCTATCGCGATCATCGGTTTCTCCACCGTGCGGTGGATCAGTTCGGTGGCGCCGAACACCAGCACCAGCATCAGCACCGTGTACTGCGGCCACAGCGCATCGGTGATGGCGATGCCCTCGCTGCGGGTGTAGCGGAACATCAGCTCCAGGGTCAGGTAGAACATCGGGATGTGCACCAGGTACAGGGTGTAGGAGCGCTTGCCGAGGTAGTCCAGCGCCCACTGCAGCGGCTGCGGGAAGACGATCAGGTTGCCCTCGCAGGCCGCCATGAACACCATCACCAGCGACAAGGCGCAGACCACCGGGATCGCCAGGGTGTTGCCGAAGCCGATGGCGGTGACGCTGCCCAGCACCAGCGCCAGCAGCACCACCACCCAGGCCCCGGCGTAGCGGTATTGCCCGGCGCGCACGCGGATCGCCTCGAACCAGCCCTGGGTGGTGGCCAGGTACAGCAGGCAGCCGTAGAGCAGCCCGTCGCAGCGGGTCTGGGTGAAGAAGAACACTTTCATCGGGTCGGAAAGGCTGAAGGGCCGCAGCACCAGGCTCACCAGCAGCAGCCCGCCCACCAGTGCCATCACCCGCGCGCGAGTGCTCTTGAGCACCAGCAGGAACAGCGGATAGAACAGGTAGAACTGCTCCTCCACCGACAGGCTCCAGTAGGGCGCCAGCGGCACGCCTTCGGCGATCTTGTTGTCCGGCAGCCAGAAGTTGAAGGTGTAGGTGAAGATGCCCAGCGCCGCCTGGGCGTTGTACACCGGCGAGGCGAAGTACTGCCCCTGGTTGAGGAACAGGCTGCAGGCCATCACCAGCGCCACCACCACCCAGGCCACCGGCAGGATGCGGAACACCCGGCGCACGTAGAAGGCCTTGATGCAGGCCGCCCGCTGCACGCCGCTGCGCAACCCGTCCAGTTGCTCCAGCAGGGTGCGCGAGATGATGTAGCCGGAGATCACGAAGAACAGGTCGACCCCCGCCCAGGCGTTGCCGAACAGGTCGAGCACCGACTCGGGCTTGGGGTAGTGCATGGTGAAGGTCCAGGGGTAGAACACCTGGTACAGGTGGACGTAGAAGGTCAGCAGCACGGCGATGGCACGCAGCCGGTCGAGTTCGAGGTTCCTCGACGCACCGGCATGGGCCGCGGGCGCGCCGGCAGGCAGTTCGGTCTTCATGTTCATGGTGTCTACCCCTGGCGGCCCGTGGTTACAGCTTGGTGCCGCCGTCGACGCTGAGGATGTCCCCGGTGATCCAGCGCGAGGCGTCGGAGGCCAGGAACAGCGCCGCATCGGCGATGTCCTCCGGCTGCGCGATGCGTTGCAGGGCCTGGATGCCGAGCACGAAGTCGCGCCCCTCGTCGCTGCGCACGAAGCTGGACATCTCGGTGTCCACCACCCCCGGGGCCAGGCCGTTGACGCGGATGCCGCGCCCGCCGAGCGCCTGGGCGAAGTGCAGCACCAGGGTGTCCAGCGCGCCCTTGGTGGCGGCGTAGGCGGGAATATCGCCGACCGCCGAGCGCGCGCCCAGGGACGAGATCAGCACCAGGCTGCTGCCCTCGCCCAGCAGCGGCAGCAGCTGCTGGACCAGGAAGAACGGCGCGCGCACGTTGACCGCGAACAGGCGATCGAAGTCCTCGATGCGCGTGTCCTCCAGCGTCGCCGTCTGGGCGATGCCGGCGCTGGCCACCAGCACATCCAGGCGACGCACGCGCTCGCCCACTTCGGCAGCGAGGATGCGCGGCCCTTCGGCGCTGGCGAGGTCGGCCACCAGCACGTCGGCGCGGCCCCCCCGGTCGCGGATCTCGGTGACCACGCCCTGGGCCTCGTCGAGGCCACGGTTGCAGTGCACCAGCACATAGGCACCGGCGGCGCCGAGCGCCAGGGCGGTGGCCTTGCCGATGCCACGTGAGGCGCCGGTGACCAGGGCGTTCTTGGAAAGCAGGGAGTGCTGCATGGCGATACCTCGCAGGAAAGGGTGATGGGTCAGAACGGCAGCTCGCGCAGGGCGCGGCGGGCGAAATAGTCGAAGGTGGCGCGGCTGCGCGTGGGCTGGAGGATCCAGTCGTGGGCCTCGCGGGCCAGGGCCGGGTCGATGTCGCGGATCTCCCCCGCCGCCTCGGCCAGCAGTTGCATGCGCGCCGTGCGCTCCACCTGCACGGCGAGCACGCAGGCTTCCTCGACGCTGCGCGCGGCGATCACCAGGCCATGGTGGGCGAGCAGCGCGGCGCGACGGTGCTCCAGCACCGAGGCGATCAGCTCGCCCTCCTCGTTGCCCACCGGCACGCCCGGCCAGCGCGCGAGAAAGGACACCTCGTCGTAGAGCATGCAGCTGTCCATGTGCGCCACCTTCAGCGGGCGCTCCAGCAGCGACAACGCGCTGGCGTGCATGGGGTGGGTGTGGACGATGCAGTTCACGTCGGGGCGCGCGCGGTAGATCCAGGAATGGAAGCGGTTGGCCGGGTTGGCCATGCCGTCGCCGGCCATCACCACCAGGTCCTCGTCCACCTCCAGCAGGTTGGCCGGGGTGATCTCGTCGAAGCCCAGCCCCAGGCGCTGGGTCAGGTAGCGGCCCGGGGTCTCGGTGCGCGCGGTGATCTGCCCGGCGAGGCCGGAATCGTGGCCGTGGGTGAAGAGGATGCGGCAGGTCAGCGCGACCTTCTCGCGCAGCGGCCGCTCCGTCGCCACCAGGTGGGTCTTCATGGCGTCGACGCTCTGGTCGATCAACTCGGCCTTCTCGGCCAGCAGGGTCTTCATGGCGGTGCCTCGGATTCGTTGGGAAAAGGCCCGCGCCGGTCAGGGCGCGGGCACCGGCTCAGGCCGTGGCGGCGTGGTGGTGCGAGCGACGCTCCTCCACCAGCACCCGCGCGGCGAGCTGGGCGACGCTGAGCACCGAGGCGTGGATGTTCACCGCCGGCATCTCGGGGATCACCGAGGCGTCCACCACCCGCAGCCCGTCCACGCCCCAGACCCTGAAGCGCGCATCCACCACGCTGCTGGCCGGGTCGCGGCCGGCGGAGCAGGTGCCGGTGTAGTGCAGGCCGGGGCCGGCGTTGCGAGCGATGAAGGCGAGCTTCTCGGCGTAGGTGCGCAGCGGGTCCGCCGGGTAGAGGCCACCGTTGAACCCGGCCAGCGCCCGGCTCGCGCCCAGGGCCAGGCCGCGCTCGAGGGCGAAGACCATGTTGTCGCGGTCGATGCGCTCGGCGAGGTAGCCCGGGTCCAGCAGCATGCTCTGGCGCGGGTCCGTGCCGGCCAGGCGCGCGCGGCCACGGCTGCGCGGCTTGGCGAGGAAGGGGATCAGGGTGTAGGAGCCGCCGGCCGGCGCCTGCAGCGGGCCGAAGGGATACTGCATGCCCGCCACCTGCACGTCCGGGGCGAGGTGCGCCGGGCCGTTGCTGTAGTACGACATGGTCGACACGCCGTTGGACAGCTGCGGCGGCACGAACACCCGGGAGCGGTACTGCAGGCTCAGCAGCAGGTGGTCCTGCAGGTTGCGCCCCACCGCCGGCAGGTGCTGGCGCACCGGGATGCCCTGGGCACGCAGCTCGTCCAGCGGGCCGATGCCGGAGAGCATCAGCAGCTTGGGCGACTCGCAGGTGCCGGCGCAGAGAATGGTCTCGCGGCTGGCGCGGATCTGCACCAGGGCGTTGTCCACCAGCACGCGCACGCCCTGGCAGCGGTTGCCCTGGATGATCAGGTTGGTGATCAGCGCATCGGACAGCACGCTGAGGTTGCGTCGCGCCAGGGCCGGCACCAGGAAGGCCTGGGCCGGGCCGACCCGGTAGCCGTCGGCGGTGGCGTTGACCTCGGTGACCCCGGCGCCGTTCAACGGGCGGCCGGCGTTCAGCTCGATGGTGCGCAGGCCGGTGTCGGCACTGGCGCCCAGGTAGGCGGCAGTGAGCGGGTGCGGGTCGGCATAGCGGCCGACGCGGATGCGCGAGGGGCCGTTACCGAGGCTGCCCACCGGCCGCGCCATGTCGTCGTAGGCGCGGTGCAGCGCCTCGACGCTCCAGGGGCCGCCGACGTGGCGCTGCCACTGGGCCAGGTCGCGGGGGTCGCCGCGCAGCCAGATCATCGCGTTGATGCTGCCGGAGCCGCCCACCACCTTGCCGGCGGCCAGCGCCTGCTGGCGGCTGTCGAGCTGCGCCTGTGGCGTGCTCTGGCGGGCCCAGTCGGTGTCGCTGCCGATGTTCTGCAGCCACAGCGCCACTTCGCGGATCTTCGGCTGGTCGATGCGGTGGCTGCCGGCCTCGATCAGCAGCACCGAGGCGCCGGTGGCGGACAGGCGGTCGGCCAGCAGGCAACCGGAGGAGCCGGCGCCGACGATCACGTAGTCGTAGTCCTGGCGGTGGGAGGGGCGGCCACCGCGCTCGCCGGCCAGCGTGGCGGCGGGCAGCAGGCCCAGGCTCGCGGCACCGGCGCCGGCCCCCAGGGCCAGCAGGCGGGAGAGGAAATCGCGCCGGCCGGAGGCGCCGAAGCCGGCTGCGCCCTCGACGTGCGAGTCGAGCGACGGGAAAGGGTTGCGGTTCTTCATGTTCGTTCCTGAACGGGGGCTTCCTGGAGCGGGGGCGCGAGGCCCCCGTCGGTTCACGTGCGGGTGATGGTCACGCCGCCTTCCACGAACAGGGTCGTACCGGTGACGAAGCTCGCGGCATCGGACGCCAGGTACAGCGCCGACTGGGCGATCTCCTCCGGGCGCGCCATGCGCTTGAGCGCGTGGATGCTCTCGACGAAGGCCTTCTGCTCTGCCGTGGAGGCGGCTGCGCGGCCCATCTCGGTGTCGGTGCCCCCCGGCAGCAGCACGTTGACGCGCAGGCCCTGGGCGCCGTACTCCGCCGCCAGGGTGCGGGTCAGGCCGACCAGGCCGGCCTTGCTCGCCGCGTAGGCGGCCATGCCGGGGAAGCCGACACTGTGGCCGACGAAGGAGGAGGTGAAGATCAGCGAGCCGCCGGGGCGCTTGAGCAGCTCGGGGATCTGGTGGCGCGCGCAGAGGAAGGCGCTGGTCAGGTTGGTGTCGATCGTGTCGTGCCAGCCTTCGACGCTGATATCGGTCACCGCGCCCAGCGCGCCCATGGAGCCGGCGTTGTTGAAGGCGATGTCCAGGCCGCCGAAGCGGCTCACCGCCAGGGCCACGGCTTCACGCATGCAGTGCTCGTCCTTGACGTCGCCGGCCAGGGCCACGGCCACGCCGCCGGCGGCGGTGATCTCGTTCACCAGCCGTTCCAGGGCCTCGCCCCGGCGTGCCACGGCCACCACCTTGGCGCCCTCCTTCGCGAAGAGCTTCGCGGCCTCGAAGCCGATGCCGGAGCTGGCCCCGGTCACGATCGCGGTCTTGTTCGCCAGAATACTCATGTCTCACCTCGTTCCTTGTTGGGTTGTCCCGTGTTTCACGCCTGCTTGGCGGATTCGAACAGCCTGATCAGGCCGTCCAGGTTCTTGCCGAAGGGCGCCTCGCCCTCCTCCACCTTCTCGGCGTATTGCCAGAAGTCGGTGCTGAACATCATTCCGTAGTCGCGCGCCTCGCTGACCGCCTTGAGCTGCACGATCGGGTTGTTGCGCGCGCCACGGACGCCCGGGAGGATCGGCCGGGCGATGGATTCGAAGTAGTCCTTCAGGGTCACTTCGGGGGTGTCCGGGGTCCACACCAGCCACATCATCACGGTCTTGTCGGAGATGTTGAGGAAGCCGTGGATGTGGTTGCGCCGGCCGAAGACCATGGCGCCCTTCTTCATGGGGATCATGCGGATGGTGTCGCGCCCGGAGACGTCCGGCGGGTTGTCCATGTCGGTGTAGGTGCGCGTGCCCATGAGCATCACCACGCCGCCGTCGGGGGCGTAGAACCACTCGTCCGTGCGGGTGTGCACGTGCAGCGGCGGGCCCGAGCCCGGGGGGATCTCCACCTTGGCCATCAGGTAGCGGCCACGGGTGGTCTCGCCGGTCTTGACGAAGCGGATGGAGGCGCCTTCCGGCTCGCCGTTGACCACTTGCGGGTCGGGGTCGTCCTCGATCAGGGCGAAGGCCGCTGCGTTCTCCGCGGCGTCCTCGGCGTAGTCGGATTGCAGGTCCTGCTCCAGCACCGCGCCGACCTCGAAGCCGGCTTCCAGTGAACTCATACATCCTCCTTGCGGGTCGTCGACCCGGTCGTTGATCTAGCCAACCGCACCCAGGACGCCAACCAGCGCCTGGCCTTCCTTCGGGTGCACGGCGCAGCCGTGTCCCACCAGTTTTTCCAGTACTGCGCCGGCGTCTTCCGGCACCTCGTCGCCACGCCAGCCGATGTGCTGGTCAGGACGCACCAGCAACAGGGCGACCCGGTAGCAATCACGTGCACCAGCCGGCAGCTCCACCACCGTCAACGGGATGCCCCGGGCCGCGGCGGCCTCGCGCAGGCGCTCCACCGAGGGCGCATCGGGCCCGACCCGGAGCAGGGTGAAGCCCACGCCGAGCAGGTCGAAGACCGAGCGCCGCGTGCCGTCGCCGGCGGGCAGCCACAGGTGCGGCAGGCGCCCGCCGGGCACGGTGCTGGGCCGGTAGTGCAGCGGGTCGTCCTCCGGTGGCTGGCCCTGTTGCCAGACGATGGGGGAGGCGTCGTAGCGGGCCCCGAGTTCGACGCCGATGGAGGTGAACTGCCCACGGAAGCCACGCAGCGACACCCCGAGCTGCGCGCGCGCCCGGTCGCCCTCGGTGCCCCGGGCCTCGACGGCCGCCGGCACCTCCACCTTGCCCACGCGCTGGGTGAGCTGGCGCGCGGCTTCGGTGTTGCGCAGGGTGACCGGGCGCCGCTCCAGCTCGTAGGACGCCAGCAACCCTTCCCCGGCCCAGCCCTGTACGGCGGCGGCCAGCTTCCAGGCGAGGTTGGCGGCGCCGTCGATGCCGGTGTTCATGCCGAAGCCGCCGGTGGGCGAGAACAGGTGCGTGGCGTCGCCGGCGAGGAACACGCGGCGGTCGGAGAAGCGCTCGGCCACCAGGGCCAGGCCGCCATGCCACACGGCATGGGCCAGCACCTCGACCTCGACGTCGGCACCGACGCCCTGGCGGATGGCGGCGATCACCCGGTCGTCCTGGGGCATCTCGTCATGGGAGCGCGCCTGGGTCATGAGCAGGAACTCGTCCTCGCCATCCAGGCTGATCAGCAGCATGCGCGCGTCGGGCGCCACCACGTTGTACATCCAGGCCTTGCGGTCGGGGAGGATGTCGCGGTGCAGCGCTGGGACACGCACATGGCTGGAGAACATGCGCCCGCTGAGGAAGCCGCCGCTGGAGCCGTCCGGCCCCAGGTAGCCGATGCCGAGGGTGCGGCGGACGAAGCTCTGCCCGCCGTCGCAACCCACCAGGTAGTCGGCGTGCCAGTGCTCCAGGGCTTCGCCGCTGGCGCTCTCCACGGCGATCAGGCGCACGCCGTCGGCGTCCTGCTCGAAGCCGCTGACCCGCCAGCCGAAGCGCAGCTGGATATTGGGCCGGGTGCGGATGTGTTCGAGGAGGAAGCGCTCGACGTACATCTGGTTGGCCCGCAGCAGCGGCTCGGGCACCTGGTCGGTGTCCTCGGCGGCGCGCGCCGCCGCCATGCGCTCGCGCTCGGAGGGCATGTCCAGGCGCGCCAGCTCCCAGGCGTTGAGGCGGGTGAAGTAGGCGACGTCGCGCGGGTGGTCCTCGGGCAGGCCGAGGCGGCGGATGGCCTCCGCCAGGCCCAGGCGCCGGTAGTGCTCCATGGTGCGCGAGTTGTGGGTGTTGCCCTTGGGGTGCCAGCGGGTGTTGCGCTCGCTGTTGAACAGCACCACGGGCACGCCGTGGTGGTCCAGCAACAGCGCGAGCATCATCCCCACGGGGCCACCGCCGACGATGGCCACGGCGGCGTGCTGGGTCTTCTGGCCAGTGCTCACGATGAGGCTCCGTCGCTGCCGGTCAGGCGCCTGCCGGTGCGTGCGCACCCGGCAGGAGCTGGAGGATGTCGTAGCGCGGTGCGCCCGCGCCCTGGCCGGTCACCGAGGCGACCAGGCGCGAGCCGTAGCCGTGTTCGGCGAGCATCGCCTCCAGTGCGCCGCCATCGCCCTGGCTGCTGAAGCCCATGAGCAGCATGCCGCCTTCGGCCAGATGCTCGGGGGCCTCGTCGAGGAAGCGCTTGTGGGCGGCGTAACCCGGGTCGCAGAAGGCGAGCATGATGGACTTGTCGAAGACGTGTTCGGCCTCGACGAAGACGAAGTTGGAGTTCCAGAAGATGACGTCGAAACGCTCGCCCGGCTCCAGTACCTCGAACAGGTCGCCCTGGCGGATCGACATCTTCCCGGTCACGCCATGGCGCGCGGCATTGGCGCGGGTGTTGCGCACGGCCGCCTCGCTGATGTCGCTGGCCACCACCTCGCGGCAGCCCTCCAGGGCGGCGGTGACGGCGGTGACGCCGGCGCCGCAGCCGATCTCCAGCAGGCGCCCGCCCCGGGGGTAGGGCAGGTGGCGGGTGAAGATGCCGGTGGACTGGAAGTGGGTCGGCGGGAATACGCCGTCATGCACCGCGAAACGGCGGCCCATGCATTCGTACTCCGTCTGCCCGTCGGCTTCGGCGGCGGCGAGGCGCTGGCGGACCGACGCCAGTGCGCCGGTCTCGTAGGTTGCTTGGGTCATGCTGGGATTCCTTGTGTGGTGGCGGGCCTGCAGCTCAGAGCCCGTGTCCGGCGGTGGCGAGCTGGCGATGGGCGGGGCGCAGCAGGTGCTGCACCTGCTGCCCTCCCTCCCCGGCCAGCAGGGCCTGGGCGACGCTGCGCAGGTGGCGCTTGAGCACCTTGCCGGTGGCGCCTACGGGCAGGAACGCCAGGTCGCTGACCACGGCGACGGCGATGAAGCCTTCCGCCACCAGCGCGCCACGCGACGCTGCGGCCTCGTGCAGGGTGCGCAGCACCCGGGCGGCGATGGCCGATGCGTCGGTCGCGCCGCGTTCGGGCAGCACCAGGGCGAGCAGGCCGACGCCGCCGCTGCGGGCCGGGTCGACACCGACCACGGTGACATCGCATACGCCCTCCACCTGCTGCGCCGCTTCCTCCAGCTGCAGGGTGTGCAGGGCACCGGCGGGCGAGTCGATGACGTCCACCGCGCGGTCGATCTGGAAGAACTCGCCGTCCTTGCAGAAGGCGATGTCGCCGGTGAGGAAGTAGCCGCCGCGCCAGGCGTCGACGGTCTTCTGCGGCTGCTTCCAGTAGCCGGAGGTGACGGTGGGCGAGCGCACGGCGAGCAGGCCGACCTCGCCCGGCTGCACCTCGTCGCCGCTGAGCGGGTCGAGCACCTTGGCCACGGCGATGTCCACCGGGCGGCCGATGCAGCGCTGCGCGGCGACGGCACCGAGGCTGGACTCGCTGCGGAACAGCGCCATGCCCAGCTCGGAGCTGCCGAAGGCGTCGATGAAGCGCGACTGCGGCGCGCCTTCGAGGATCCGGCGGATGTGGCTCTGGTGCGAGGCGTCGCCCATGGCGAACCAGCGGCGCACGGCGGGGAACTCGTCATGGGCGATGCCACCCTCGACCAGCAGCACGTAGCTGCGCGGGAACGCAGCGACCGTGGTGGGTGCGAAACGCTGGATGGCGTCGCGCAGCGCCTGGCCCTGCTGGGTGCCGAGGACGAAGGTGGGAATGCCGTGGAGGATGGCGGTTTCCAGGTGGCTGATGGCCGCCGAGTGGGATTGCGGCAGGGCGCTGAGGAAGCGCTCGTCCGGGCCCTCGGCGAAGCGTCCGATACGGGCGCGCTTGCCCATGAAGAACTGCCGGTGTTCGAAGCGCACCGCCTTGGGCAGGCCGGTGGTGCCGGAGGTGTGGCTGAGCATCACCAGGGTGGAATCCTCCGGCTCCAGCGGCCACCAGGCGGGCATGCGCGGTGCCGGGTCGAGGGCCGTGCGGGTGACATCCAGCACCGGGCGGCCGGCGTCGCGCCACTGCCGGGCGAAGTCACTGGCCACCAGGGTGGCGGTGTCGGTCACCAGCCGCTCGAAGCCGTTCTCGTCCATGTAGGCGATGCCGAACTCCGCGGGCATCGCCGGGTTCATCAGCGAGATCGCCGCGCCCAGGCTGGTCAGCGCCAGGTAGTGCAGCAGCGGGGAGAGGCCGTCCTCGACCGTGACCGCGACGACGTCGCCGGGCTTCACGCCCTGTTCCAGGTACCAGGCGGCCAGGGCCATGCGGTGGTGCTGCAGGTCATTGAGCGCGAGGGCGCTGATCGGCGTGCCGCGCAGCAGGGTCAATGGCTTGTCCAGGTACAGGAAGGGTTCGTCGGGCGTGGTGCTCAGCGCCAGGCAGCGATCGAGGAAGTTGCCACTGCCGAGCGAGGCATCGCCGCGCAGCGTCTGCAGGGCCTCCGCACTCATCAGGGTGCTGGCGGCACCGAGGGGCTGGGCGCTGGGGCCCTGTGCCAGCTCGGTGAGCATGGCCATGCGCAGGTGCACCATCTCCTCGCCGATGGCGATGACGCGGGCGCGCAGGTAGGGACGCTCGACGAGCATGCGGTCGATGATCTCGCGCATGACGATGGCGTGGTCCTCGTCCTCCTCGATGTGCAGGACGAAGAAGTGCTCGGCCTCGCGCGGGGCGTTGTGGCTGCGCAGGGCGTCGAGCACCGGGCCGTAGATCAGCGGGACTATGGCTTCGGCGCCGAGGCACAGGGCTGCCAGGCCGTCGATCGGATCGCTGCTGCGGCAGTGGCGGAACATGCCGTCGATCAGCTGGCGGGTGCCGGGCAGCAGGGGGCGGCTGCGCGGCGGGGCCGACATCAGGTCCATGGAGCGGCGGTACAGCTCGGCGTGGGAGATGTCGACGCTGTCGCCGCCGGACAGTTCCTCGGTGAGGTTGCAGGACAGCGACTTGAACTCGCCCTGGTCGGCGATGCTGCCCATCAGCGCGCAGAGGTAGCGAGTGAAGTACTGCGAGTAGTAGTGGTGCTGGATGAGGAAGTGGCGCACCAGGTCGAGGCTGACCGCGCCGTTGCGGCAGGCCACGAGGAAGGGGTTGGCGTTGAGCCGGCTCAGCAGCCCTTCGGGGAAGAGGTCCTTCCACAGCGGCGAGAGCACGTATTCGTTGCGGGCACCGGTGGGCGCCGCGTTGTCGTCGAGGTAATCCATTGACCTGTCACCCTGGGTTGACCGCTTGTGGCGGTCGCGTGGAGTTGAGTTCCGTTCACACGGCGCGACTGAGGTATTCCGTCTCGCCCTTGATGCAGTCCGCCAGGCGCCTCAGCAGTTCGAGGGGGCGCGGGTGCTGGAAGACGTTGCGCCCGACGCACAGGCCGGCGGCGCCGCTGGCGAGGATGGAGCGGGTCAGCCCCAGCAGGCGTTCGTCTTCGGTGCGCTCGCCACCGGCGAAGAAGATGCGGATGTCGCGGCAGTGGGTTTCCACCAGCTCGGTGCAGTCGCTGGCGGATTCGGGCATGGCCAGCTTCACCGCGTCCGATCCGAGTTCGGCCACCACCCGTACCAGGTGGCTGAGGCGCTTCTGCCGGTCCGCGGCAGAGAGGCCCCGCGCCTTGTCGTAGAGCATGGTGAGGATGGGGAAGCCGGCACTGTGGGCGGCGTCGGTCATGGCACCGAGCAGGGCGACGTTGTGCTGGAAGTTGTCCTCGGTGAAGTTGATCTGGATCGACACCGCATCGGCACCCAGCTCCAGCGCCGTGTCGATGCTCGACACCATGATCTTGGTGTCGGGCTCGGGGGCGATGCTGGCCATGCCGTTGAGGTGCAGGATCACCCCGGTGGAGGGGTGCAGCATGTCGCGCAGGATCAGCCGCTCGATCAGGCCCTTGTGGCCGATCACCGCGCTGATGTGGTCGCTGGCGATCCATTTTTCGAAATCGGCGGTCTGGGTCATGCCGGCGATGGGCCCGAGGGTCAGGCCGTGGTCGATGGGCACGATCAATCCGCGCCGCGAGGACGGGAACAGCAGGCGCCGCTCCCTCAGTACTCTGCTGACGTAGCTCATGGCGCGCCCCTATTTCTCGATGATCGATTCGTTGATCTTGATGCCGACGTGGCGGCCGGGCTCGGTGACGTAGCCGAGGACCTTGTCGCCGGGCTTGAGCTCGGAGATGTTCAGCGGCTTGGCGGAGTCGGAGAAGATGCGCACGTGCCAGTCGTCCTGCATGAGGACGTTGACCCGCTCCTTGCCGGGGAACTCGACCTCGATCAGGCGCAGCGGACGCTGCTCGATCTTCATCCGGCCGACGGCGGCGCGGCGCACGCGGCCCTTGGAGTTGACGATCATGATCGGCGAGCCGGCCTTCAGCTCGCTCATGTAGTCGGTGCGGTTGTCGGTGTTGAACACGTAGGAGTGCACGGCGCCGGCGTTGACGCGGAACGGGCGCAGCTCCATGTAGGGCAGGAAGTAGACCTCGGGGCAGCACAGCACACCGCCCTGGGAGGTGCTGCCGACCAGCATGCCCTCGTCGGGCTCGAACAGGGTGGAGGCGTCGATGCAGGCGCGGTAGCCCATGCCCACCGGGCGGCTTTCGATCACGGTGCCGACCTGGATGTCGAGGTTGGCGTAGCTCTGCGCCTGGGACATGCGGGCGAGGAACTCGCTCATCACGCCGTGATCGCGCGGGGAGAAGATCACCCCTTCGGCGCCGTATTCCATCACCCCGTAGGAGACGATCGCGTCGTCGACGTCGGTCGGTGCCTTGATCTCCTTCATCAGCACGGTGGAAGTGGATTGCAGCGAGGCGATGACCAGCTCCAGGGGGATGTTGGTGGGGTCGCGGAAGAGGATCCACAGGTAGTTGAAGCGCAAACCCTGGTCGATGGAGGCCAGCAGGCTGTCGCGGTCGTCGACGTAGCTGGTGAAGCAGGTGAGCAGGCCGTCGCGGCCCAGGTCGGCCAGGACCTCGGCATCGTTGTAGGCGACGGAGCGGTTGCGGGCGGCGGCGCCTTTCTTGAATTCCTCGAACTGCGGGCTTTCGCGGAAGGCCTTGATCTCGGCCGCGTTGCGCAGGCGCAGCACGGCATGCATGCGCGAGGGGACGGCGGGGAGCAGTTCGGCGAGGTTGTCCATGTAGAGGACGATGCCGGTGTAGAGGGAGTTGATGACACGGACGAAGATGCCGTCGTCGGGGCGGCGCTTGGCCAGCTGGGCGCTGTCGAACCAGACCAGCTGGCTGTCGTTGGCGGTGCGCTTGTTCTCGCCGTTGCTTCTGATGTTGGCGAGTCGCACCGACGTTCGCTTGGATACCGTTTCGGGGGTCTCGAAGGCCTGGTCGGCGGCGTCCTCGCGGATCACCGGGACCTCCTTGCCTTTCACCCCTGCGCTTGCGTTGCTCATGTTCCCTCCAGGCTGCGAGCCATTCCATTCAGGTTGGTCATGTAGAGGCATCCAGAAACCCGCGACGCAGAGCATCTGCATCGCACTACCAGGGTCGGGAGGTCCTCTCCCGCTGGAGCCTTTCTCGTGCACCCGGCGCGGTAGTGCGTCTGGGTAACCGTGCGGAAAGCCGGCGGGGACGAACGGTTCGTAACCGCCTGCTTTTGCGTGGAGCGGAGTCTTTCCCAGGGGCAGTGGCGAGGAAAGACCATGTGGGCGCTGGGGTATTCGCTGAGGGGGATCGGCCGCAGGCAGACACAGGAGGTCCGTCCGTAGACCCGGCCGGGGCGGGCGGAAAACCGGGAAACGGGTCGCGGGACGGGCGGACAGCCAGTCCCGTGGAGTCGGACGCCAGACCCAAAAAGAATGCACCGACCTGCGACATCACGCCGCAGGCACGAGCGAGGCACGCGACCTCGGGACCCTGAAGGTCTGGAGCCAGTGCGCACAGGTAGAAGGGGGGAGCGGAAACGAAAAAGCCCACCGCGATGGGTGGGCTTCTCGTGGAAGCGGGTGGCCTGCTGGCTACCGCGCATTCCTGAATATGGTGGGTCGTGTAGGATTCGAACCTACGACCAATTGGTTAAAAGCCAACTGCTCTACCGACTGAGCTAACGACCCATATGTAAGGAGTGGTCGGGGTAGAGAGATTCGAACTCCCGACATCCTGCTCCCAAAGCAGGCGCGCTACCGGACTGCGCTATACCCCGTTTGGAAGTTGGCTCCGCGACCTGGACTCGAACCAGGGACCCAATGATTAACAGTCATTTGCTCTACCGACTGAGCTATCGCGGAACTTCAGCTTTCCAATCTCATCCGCTGCAAACCGTGGTTCGCTGCATCTGAGGCGCGCCATTTTACGTTTCCAGAACGAGCTGTCAACCCCTGAAAAGCGAATTTATACAATGCTTTGCAGTTGCCGGGCCGGCTGCTATATCTGCCTTTCCCAGATCACTTACAGGACCCGCCGGCCAAACGGCCCCGGCAGGACAGTCCATGAGCACCCAGGACACCCCTCCTCCACCCCGCCCTCCAGCCATTCTCGCCAGTCGTGGCATCCAGCCGCGCTTCGGCGATCTGGTGCAGAGCTGCCGCAAGCTGGTGATGAATCGCCTGGCCGAACACCTGACCGGCGTTTTCGCCCAGGTCGACGACACCCTGTTCGAATGTGCCGAGAAGGCCGAGAACAACCAGGTCCAGACGCTGTTCTTCGACAGCATGCGTGACGTGCGCAAGCAACGGCCGCAGATAGAACGTGCCTACCACCAGCGGATCGCCCAGCGGTTCGCCGAGTTCCTCGACGGCACCTTCAAGCCGGAGACGGCTGCCGAACTGGACGCCGATCACCTGGAGCTGGTGCAGAACGAGGTCTATGAAGAAAGCCTGCTGGTCACCAACATGGTCAGCCGGGTCAAGGCCCGCTGCGCGCAGTCGCTGTTCGCCCTCGACCAGCGCCTGGGCCTGCTCAACAACGGCAAGAAGCTCGGCGAGGACAGCAACCCCTTCGGCCCGCAGGCGATCGCCCAGGCGTTTCGCGATGCCCTGGAACCCACGCCTTTCCCGCTGCGGATCAAGACAATCCTCTACATGCTCTTCGACCAGCATGTGATGCAGAGCCTGGACACGCTTTATGACGCGCTCAACAAGCGTCTTGTAGAAGCCGGCGTGCTGCCCAACCTCAAGTACAGCGCCCAGCGCGCCCAGGGCGTCACCCGCAGCACGCCGGTGGACGGCCAGAGCGCAGCCACCCGCAGCAGCCAGAGCGCACCGACCGCGCCGCTGCCACCACCGCCGACCGACCTCGGTGCACCTCCGCCACTGGACCCGGGCGCCCTGTTCAGTGGCCTGGCCGTACTGCTGGAGGAGCACCGTCAGCGCAACCTCGATACGCCGCTGCTCGGCGGCACCCCCAGCATCGCCAGCTACGCGCCGCGGGGCGCCACGCGCACCTACAGCGCGGCGGAGTTGCTGGAAGCGCTCAACCGCCTGCAGCAGCAGTCGGCCCACGAACTCGCCTCGCGCCTGCAGCAGCCGCAGCGGGTCGACGGGCTCAAGGCCGACCTGCAAGAGCAACTGGAAACCCACAGCAGCCTCCCGGGGCAGCAGAAGCTCTCGGACCAGGAAGCGGATGTCATCGACCTGGTGGGCATGCTCTTCGACTTCATCCTCGACGACGACAACCTGCCGGACAGCTGCAAGACCGCCCTTTCCCACCTGCACACGCCTTATCTGAAGGTGGCGCTGCAGGACAAGGCGCTGTTCACCCAGCACCACCACCCCGCCCGACGCCTGCTCAACACCATGGCCCAGGCCGGCGTGCTCTATGGCGGCGAAGGCGAGGAGCGCGGGCTGCTGGCGAAGATGCAGTGGGTGGTCGAGCGGATCATCCACGGCTTCATCGGCGACCTGCAGCTGTTCGACAGCCTGCTGGAGGAGTTCAACGAATACGTCGCCACCCTGCGCCACAAGGTGGAACTGCGCGAGCGCCGCGCAGTGGAAGCGGCCAAGGGTCGCGACAAGCTGCTCAGCGCCCGCCAGCAGGCGGTCGACGCCATCGCCCGGGTGCTGGCCGGGCGCGAGCCGCCGAGCATCATCCGCAACTTCCTCGAACAGACCTGGAGCGACGTGCTGGTCTTCGTCCTCCTGCGCCACGGCGACCGTGGCCCGGAATGGCAGCGCTCGCGGGAAGTGGCCGAGCAACTGGCCTGGAGCGGCACGCCACTGGATGCCAAGGGCCGCGAGCGCCTGCAGGGCCTGCGCGTGGCGCTGCTGGAGGACCTGCGCAAGGGCCTGGAGCTGCTCGGTGGCTACCACGAGGACGGCATCCGCCGCCTGTTGCAGGACCTGGTTGCCTGCCAGCACGCCGTGCAGGGCCAGCAGCCGCAACTGGCAGCCCAGATCAACCCGGACCTGCCCAAGAGCCCGCTCAGCGAGATGCTCGGCGAGGACGCCGGCCTGCTGGCCCCGGCGCGCCCGTCGGGCCTGTCGCCTCGTGCCCAGTTGCTGGTCAAGGAGCTGGAGAGCCTGGAGTTCAACACCTGGTTCGAATTCGTCGAGGAGGGCCAGGGGCGCAAGCTCAAGCTCTCCTGGTACAGCCCGACCACGCGCAACTACATGTTCGTCGACCACAGCGGCCAGCGCGTCGCCATCAAGCCCATCACGCTGCTGGCCAGCGAGATGGAACAGGGGCTGGCCCGCATCATCGCCCCGGAACACAACGCACCGCTGGTGGACCGTGCGCTGGGCGCCATCTACCGCGTCCTGCAGCGCTTCACCGGCCGCAGTGCCGAGCCGAGCTAAGGAGTCCCCATGGAAGACCGCCGACATCACAGCCGCCACGCCACGGAACTCCAACTGGAGGTCTACGACCTGCATACCGCCCAGCGCCTGGGCCGGGTGGTGGACCTTTCCGCAGACGGGTTCATGCTGTTCAGCGAATCGCCGCTGGCCAGCGACTCGGTATGGGAATGCCGCATCGTCTCGGTCACGCCGGTGGAAGGCGTCACCGAGGTGCGCCTGGGCGCCGACTGCCTGTGGAGCCGCCCCGGTGCCGATGGGCAGCACAGCTGGGCCGGCTTCCACATCATCGACCTGGCGGAAGACCAGGCGGCCGCCCTGGAGGTGCTGCTGCGGCACATCTGATTCCCGCTCCAATGAAAAAGCCCCGCGATGCGGGGCTTTTCTTTACCGGCTCCTGGGTCAGTCGAAGACGATCTCCTCGCCTTCCACCTTGGCGTTGATGGCGATGCCCGGGGCGAACTTGCCGGCCAGGATCAGTTGCGCCAGGGGGTTCTCGATCCAGCGCTGGATGGCGCGCTTGAGCGGGCGAGCACCGTAGACCGGGTCGTAGCCGACGGCGATCAGCTTGTCCATCGCCTCGCTGGAAAGCTCCAGGTTCAGTTCCCGCTCGGCCAGGCGCTTGCGCAGGCGCTGCAGCTGGATCTCGGCGATGCCGGCGATCTGCTCGCGGGCCAGCGGCTCGAACACCACCACCTCGTCGATGCGGTTGATGAACTCGGGACGGAAGTGGTTGCCCACCGCATCCATCACCGCCGCGCGTTGGGCCTCGCGATCCCCCACCAGCTCCTGGATCTGCGCGGAGCCGAGGTTGGAGGTCATCACCACCACGGTGTTGCGGAAATCCACGGTACGCCCGTGGCTGTCGGTGAGGCGACCATCCTCCAACACCTGCAGGAGGATGTTGAAGACGTCCGGGTGGGCTTTCTCCACTTCGTCCAGCAGCACCACCGAGTAGGGTTTGCGGCGCACGGCCTCGGTCAGGTAGCCGCCCTCCTCGTAGCCGACGTAGCCGGGCGGCGCGCCGATGAGCCGGGCCACGGAGTGCTTCTCCATGAACTCGGACATATCGATGCGCACCAGCGCCTCCTCGGTGTCGAAGAGGAACTCGGCCAGCGCCTTGCACAGCTCGGTCTTGCCGACGCCGGTCGGGCCGAGGAAGAGGAAGGAGCCGCTGGGCCGGTTCGGATCGGACAGCCCCGCACGCGAGCGGCGCACGGCATTGGATACGGCGACGACCGCCTCGTCCTGGCCGATCAGGCGCTTGTGCAGCACGGATTCCATCTTCAGCAGCTTCTCGCGCTCGCCTTCGAGCATCTTCGATACCGGGATGCCGGTCCACTTGGACACGACCTCGGCGATCTCCTCGTCGGTGACCTTGTTGCGCAGCAGCTGGTTCTCGGTCTTGCCGTGCTGGTCGACCATCTGCAGGCTGCGTTCGAGGTCGGGGATGATGCCGTACTGCAATTCGGCCATGCGCTGCAGGTCACCCTTGCGACGGGCGGCCTCCATGTCAAGGCGGGCCTGTTCGATCTTCTGCTGGATCTGCGCCGAGCCCTGTACCTCGGCCTTCTCGGACTTCCAGATCTCCTCCAGGTCGGCGTACTCGCGTTCCAGGCGGGCGATATCGTCCTTGAGCTTTTCGAGGCGCTTGAGGGCGGCGTCGTCGTCCTCCTTCTTCAGGGCCTCCTGCTCGATCTTCAGCTGGATCAGGCGGCGTTCCAGGCGGTCCAGGGCTTCGGGCTTGGAGTCGATCTCCATGCGGATGCGGCTCGCGGCCTCGTCGATCAGGTCGATGGCCTTGTCCGGCAGCTGGCGGTCGGTGATGTAGCGGTGCGACAGCTTGGCGGCGGCGACGATGGCGCCGTCGGTGATGGTCACGCCATGGTGCACCTCGTAGCGCTCCTTGAGGCCTCGGAGGATGGCGATGGTGTCTTCCTCGCTGGGCTCGTCCACCAGGACCTTCTGGAAGCGGCGCTCGAGGGCGGCGTCCTTCTCGATGTACTGGCGGTATTCGTCCAGGGTGGTGGCGCCGACGCAGTGCAGCTCACCACGGGACAGCGCGGGCTTGAGCATGTTGCCGGCGTCCATCGCGCCCTCGGCCTTGCCGGCGCCGACCATGGTGTGCAGTTCGTCGATGAACAGGATGATGCGGCCTTCCTGCTTGGACAGCTCGTTGAGCACCGCCTTGAGGCGCTCCTCGAACTCGCCGCGGAACTTGGCGCCGGCGATCAGCGCGCCCATGTCCAGGGACAGCAGGCGCTTGTCCTTGAGGCCATCCGGCACCTCGCCATTGACGATGCGCTGGGCCAGGCCCTCGGCAATGGCGGTCTTGCCGACGCCGGGCTCGCCGATCAGCACGGGGTTGTTCTTGGTGCGGCGTTGCAGGACCTGGATGGTGCGACGGATCTCGTCGTCACGGCCGATCACCGGGTCGAGCTTGCCGTCCTCGGCGCGCTTGGTCAGGTCGACGGTGTACTTGTCCAGCGCCTGGCGGGATTCCTCGACATTGGGGTCGTTGACCGCCTGGCCACCGCGCAGGTTGGCGATGGCGTTCTCCAGCGCCTTGCGGGTCACGCCCTGGCCGAGCAGCAGCTTGCCGAGCTTGGTGTTCTCGTCCATGGCGGCGAGCAGCACGAGTTCGCTGGAGATGAACTGGTCACCCTTCTGCTGGGACAGGCGGTCGGCCTGGTTGAGCAGGCGCGCCAGGTCCTGGGACAGGTTAACGTCGCCGGTGGGGTTCTGGATCTTCGGCAACCCGTCCAGCTCCTTGGTCAGGGCGCTTCGCAGGGCAGCGATGTCGAAGCCCACCTGCATCAGCAGGGGCTTGATGGAGCCGCCCTGCTGGTCGAGCAGGGCGAGTATCAGGTGAAACGGTTCGATGGCCGGGTGATCGTGGCCCACGGCCTGGGACTGGGCATCGGATAGCGCCAGTTGCAGCTTGCTGGTCAAACGGTCGATTCGCATGAGGGCAGTCCTTCCTTTAAAGAGCGGGCTGGAGCGATGAAGGCCCCGAAGACGAGAAGCCCGCCGAGATGCAGTCTAGATAAGGACGATTCTGGGCGATTCAAGCCGGCGGACCTTGACTCGGGTCAGTCCGCGACGGCCGGCGGCGGGGAAATACGCCGGGGTGGGTCAGTCGGCGAGCCAGACGAGGCTGGCGAAACGGCCGGTGCGGGAGGCGCGGCGGTAGGAGAAGAAACGCGGGTCGCTGACGGTGCACAGGCCACCGCCGTAGACGGCGGTCACGCCACGCGCGGCCAGGCGGAGGCGCGCCAGGGCATAGATGTCGGCGATCAGCCGGCCTTCATTGTGGCTGGGTCGGAAAGCGGCTGCGGCCTGTGGATGCTGGGCGACGAAGGTGTCGCGCACTTCCGGGCCGACCTCGAAGGCGTCGACGCCGATGGCCGGTCCGAGCCAGACCAGTACCTGGTCCGCCGGGCGGTCGAGGGCATCGAGGGTCGCTTCGAGCACGCCGTTGGCCAACCCGCGCCAACCGGCATGGGCTGCGGCGACACGGGAGCCGGCGCGGTCGCAGAACAGGGCGGGCAGGCAATCGGCGGTCATCACCAGGCTGGCGATACCGGGCGTCGAACTCCAGCTGGCGTCGGCCACCTCGACACGCGAAGGATCGGCCTCGACCACGCGCACGCCGTGCACCTGGCTGAGCCAGGCGGGCTGGCAGCCGAGGGCGCTGACCAGCCGTGCGCGGTTGTGCGCCACGGCGGCGGGATCATCGTCGACGTGATCGCCGAGATTGAAACTGTCGAAGGGTGCCTGGCTGCAACCGCCGGCACGGGTGGTGACGCGGGCACGGACCCGCGCGGGGGCGGGCCAGTCGGGCGTCAGCCAGTCATCCATCAGGTGAAGGACTCGTGGTCCTGGCGCAACAGGGTCAGCAGCCAGACCATGTCGTCAGGCAGCGGCGATTCCCACTTCATGCGCGCGCCGGTCACCGGATGATCGAGTTCGAGGAAGCGGGCATGCAGGGCCTGGCGGGGGAAGTCCTTGAGGGTCTGGACCAGCGTGGGGCTGGCGGCCGGCGGGATGCGGAAGCGCCCCCCGTAGACGGGGTCGCCCACCAGCGGGAAGTTCACGTAGGACATGTGCACGCGGATCTGGTGCGTGCGGCCGGTTTCCAGCTTGACCCGTGCATGGGTGTGCGAGCGGAACCGCTCCAGCACGCGATAGTGGCTGACCGCAGGCTTGCCGCCGGCCACCACGCCCATGCGCTGGCGCTGCTGCGAACTGCGACCGATGGGAGCATCGACCTTGCCGCCAGCGGTGATCACGCCGACCACGATGGCCTCGTAGATGCGGCTGACGGTGCGGGCCTGGAGCTGCGCCACCAGCTTGGTGTGCGCTTCCAGGGTCTTGGCCACGACCATCAGGCCGGTGGTGTCCTTGTCCAGGCGATGCACGATGCCGGCACGCGGCACGTTGGCCAGGTCCGGAACATGGTGCAGCAGGGCGTTCAGCAAGGTGCCATCGGCATGCCCCGCAGCGGGGTGGACAACCAGCCCGGCAGGCTTGTCCAGCACCAGCAGTTGGTCGTCTTCGAAGACGATGTTCAGCGCGATGTCCTGAGCCACCCACTCGCCCTGGGATTCCTGCTCGGCATTGAGCTCCAGCAAGGAACCACCATGGACGGTGTCGCGCGGGCGCAGCACCTGGCCGTCGACCGTGAGCAGCCCGTCCTTTATCCAGGCGGACAGGCGCGAACGCGAATGCTCGTCGAAGAGCTGTGCAGCGACCTGATCGAGGCGTTGCCCGCCCAGTTCGGACGGCACCTCGGCGCTGAGTTGGATGACCTGCTTGATAATTGGGGGCATGCTCGAAAACGGCGGGGGCGCAGCCTTTGGTTTCGGCCACGCGCTTGTGGTTAAATACGGCGTCTTTGTCCTGGGGGAGCCCAGGGCGCCCATCATAACAGGACGGCTCCGCCCAAGACAGCCAGCCGTCACAGGGACGCAAGCCGCTATGCAAGTGAAACACCTGCTGCTGATCGCCATTCTCGCCCTTACCGCCGCCTGCTCCTCCAAAGAAGTGGTGGACGAGAACCTGAGCGAGTCCGAGCTGTACCAGCAGGCTCAGGCCGACCTGGACAACAAGAGCTATACCAGCGCCGTATCCAAGCTCAAGGCCCTCGAGTCCCGCTATCCGTTCGGTCGTTATGCCGAGCAAGCCCAACTGGAACTGATCTACGCCTACTACAAGAACGTCGAGCCCGAGGCCGCCAAGTCCGCCGCCGAGCGTTTCATCCGCCTGCATCCGCAGCACGCCAACGTCGACTACGCCTATTACCTGAAGGGCCTGGCCTCCTTCGACCAGGACCGTGGCCTGCTCGCCCGCTTCCTGCCGCTGGACATGACCAAGCGCGACCCGGGTGCGGCCCGCGACTCCTACAACGAGTTCGCCCAGCTGACCACTCGCTACCCCCACAGCCGCTACGCGCCCGACGCCAAGCAGCGCATGATCTACCTGCGCAACCTGCTGGCCGCCTATGAAATCCATGTCGCCCACTACTACCTGACCCGCCAGGCCTACGTCGCCGCCGCCAACCGTGGTCGCTATGTGGTGGAGAACTTCCAGGAAACCCCGTCCGTCGGTGACGGCCTGGCCGTGATGGTCGAGGCCTACCAGCGCCTGAGCCTGAACGACCTGGCTGCAACCAGCCTGGAAACCCTGAAGCTCAACTACCCCGACCACCCGAACCTGGTCGATGGCCAGTTCGTGCCGCGCGAGGAAGAGGCCGACAACCGCTCCTGGCTGGCCAAGGCGACCCTCGGGCTGATCGAGAGCGAGCCGCCGCTGCCCCCGGGCGAGACCCGCGCCAACCAGGACGTGATCAAGCAGTACGAAGACGCCCAGGAAGAAATCCCGGATGAGCTCAAACCCGAGAACCAGCAGGAAGTGCAGGAAGAACAGCACGAAGCGGAAGCCAACAGCAGCGGCGACCGCTCCTGGTTCAGCTACATGACCTTCGGCGTTTTCGACTGAGAACGACCACGGCGATCGAAGAAGAGGCCTGCGGGCCTCTTTTTTTGTCCCGATGAAAGTGCCCCTCCCGCTCCAGGCATCGCCAGGGGACCTGACGCACAGCTCTCAGCCTCCCCGCTGTGCGCGGGCCACCGGCTTGGCTAAACTGCGCTCCTTTCAATGACAAGTGAGCTCGCCGGGATGATCCGCCTGCTGTTCTGGATTGTTGTGATCTTCGCCGCTGTCTGGGTCTGGCGCCGGATGAAGGCACCACCAGCCCCGCGCCCGCAGAAACCCACGGACGAGGCTGCCAGCCCGATGGTGCGATGCAGCCAGTGCGGCGTGCATGTGCCGCAGGCCCATGCGCTGGCCAATGGCGAGCGCTGGTACTGCAGCCGCGCCCACCTGGAACAGGACACCACCAGCGGTGAGCGGTGAGTCGACGGTCCTGGGCGGGCAGCCGGCGCGGCGCATCTTCCGCCTCTACAACCTCTACCGGCTGATCATCGGCCTCGCACTGGTCGGGCTGATCTCCAGCGAGCTGGACAGCGAACTGCTCGACCTCGCCCGTGCGCAACTGTTCCGCAACGCCTGCTGGTTCTACCTGCTGCTGAACATCCTGATCGCCCTGATGGTCCGCCATCCGAAACACATGCTGCAGGTGTTCAGCCTGGCACTCGTGGACGTGATCCTGCTGTCCTGCCTGTTCTATGCGGCCGGCGGTACGCCCAGCGGCATCGGCAACCTGGTGATAGTCGCGGTGGCCATCGCCAACATCCTGCTCCGGGGCCGGGTCGGCCTGCTGATCGCCGCCGTCGCCACCATCGGCATGATCTACCTGACCTTCTACCTCAGCCTCAGCCGCCCGGAAGTCGCCAACCAGTACGTACAGGCCGGTGCGCTCGGCGCCCTCTGCTTCGCCGCCGCCCTCTTCGTCCAGGGCATCAGCAAACGCCTGCAACTGAGCGAGACCCTGGCGGAAAAGCGCGCCGCCGACGTCGCCAACCTCGAGGCACTCAACGCCCTGATCCTGCAACGGATGCGCACCGGCATCCTGGTGCTCGACGCGCAACACCGCGTGCTCCTGGCCAACCAGGGCGCCCAGACCCTGCTGGGCCGCGATGACCTCGCCGGGCGCATCATCGACCCGCAGAGCCCGGAACTGGTCAAGCGCCTCCAGCAATGGATGGACAACCCGGCCCTGCGTCCGCAGAGCCTGCAGGCCACGCCCGAAGGCCCGGTGCTGCAACCCAGTTTCGTACCGCTGCAACGGGGCGAGCAACGCGACACCCTGATCTTCCTCGAAGACATCTCGCAGATCGCCCAGCAGGCGCAACAGCTCAAGCTCGCCTCCCTCGGCCGCCTGACCGCCGGCATCGCCCATGAGATACGCAACCCCCTGGGCGCCATCAGCCATGCGGCCCAACTGCTGCAGGAATCGGAAGAGCTGACCGGGCCAGACCGACGCCTGGCGCAGATCATCCAGGACCAGTCGAGACGCATGAACCTGGTGATCGAGAACGTCCTGCAGCTGTCACGCCGCCGCCAGTCGGAACCCCAGCTGCTCGATCTGAAGTACTGGCTGCACCGCTTCGCCAGCGAATTCCGCAACGCATCCGGCCCCGGCCAGACGCTGCACATCGAGACCAACAGCGGCACCATCCAGACCCGCATGGACCCGCACCAGCTGACCCAGGTACTGACCAACCTGGTACAGAACGGTCTGCGCTACAGTTTTCAGAAGAACAAGGTCGGACAGGTCTGGCTTCGCCTATTCCGTGATCCGGAAAGCGACCTGCCCATCCTGGAGATCATGGATGATGGAGCCGGGGTGCCGCCCGAGCAGGTGCAGCACATCTTCGAACCCTTCTACACGACTGAAAGCAAGGGTACCGGGCTCGGCCTGTACATCTCGCGCGAGCTGTGCGAGAGCAACCAGGCCCGCCTCGACTACCGCCCACGCGAAACCGGCGGCAGCTGTTTTCGCATTACCTTTGCCCACCCGCGCAAATTGAGCTGACCATGACCAGACAGAGAGCACTCATCGTCGACGACGAGCCCGATATCCGCGAGCTGCTGGAGATCACCCTCGGCCGTATGAAGCTGGATACCCGCAGCGCCCGCAACGTCAAGGAAGCCCGTGAACTCCTCGCCGCCGAACCCTTCGACCTGTGCCTGACCGACATGCGCCTGCCGGACGGCACCGGCCTCGACCTCGTGCAGCACATCCAGCAGCGCCATCCGCAGGTCCCGGTGGCGATGATCACCGCCTATGGCAGCCTGGACACCGCCGTCAACGCACTGAAGGCCGGCGCTTTCGACTTCCTCACCAAGCCGGTGGACCTCGGCCGGCTTCGCGAGCTGGTCGCCGCAGCCCTGCGCCTGCGCACCAGCGGCAGCGGCGACACGCCGATGGACAATCGCCTGCTCGGCGACTCACCGCCGATGAAGGCACTGCGCAACCAGATCCAGAAGCTCGCGCGCAGCCAGGCCCCCGTCTACATCAGCGGTGAGTCCGGCAGCGGCAAGGAACTGGTGGCGCGCATGATCCACGAGCAGGGCCCGCGCCACGAAGACCCCTTCGTACCGGTCAACTGCGGCGCCATCCCCTCGGAACTGATGGAAAGCGAGTTCTTCGGCCACAAGAAAGGCAGCTTCACCGGCGCCATCGAAGACAAGATCGGCCTGTTCCAGGCAGCCCATGGCGGCACCCTGTTCCTGGACGAAGTGGCAGACCTGCCCCTGCCCATGCAGGTGAAACTGCTGCGTGCCATCCAGGAAAAGGCCATACGCACCATAGGCGGCCAGCAGGAAGTGGTGGTGGACGTGCGCATTCTCAGCGCCACCCACAAGGACCTGGCTGCCGAAGTGGCGGCCGGGCGCTTCCGCCAGGACCTCTACTACCGCCTGAACGTCATCGAACTCAGCGTCCCCCCGCTGCGCGAGCGCCGCGAGGACATCCCGCAACTGGCCGATGTGATGCTCAAGCGCCTGGCTGCGGACAGCGCTGCGGCCAGCATCACCCGCGATGCCATGGAAAAGCTCAAGAGCTATCGCTTCCCCGGCAACGTCCGCGAGCTGGAAAACATGCTCGAGCGGGCCTACACGCTGTGCGACAACGACCAGATCCAGCCGGAGGACCTGCGCCTGGCCGACGCGCCCGCACCGTCGGAAAGCGGCGAGGCCGACCTGGCGCATGTCAGCAACCTCGAGGATTACCTGGAAGAGATCGAGCGCAAGCTCATCATGCAGGCCCTGGAGGAAACCCGCTGGAACCGCACCGCCGCAGCCCAGCGCCTGGGCCTGACCTTCCGCTCGATGCGCTACCGCCTGAAGAAACTGGGGATCGACTGATCCCCAGCGGCATCAGGCCTGCGGTTTCAGGCGCGCTTCCGGGGCATAGGGCGCGGGGTCGACGATGGGCTCGCGCCCCAGCATCAGGTCGGTGAGCAGCCGGCAGGACGCGGGCGCCAGCACCAGTCCATTGCGGTAATGACCGCAGTTCAGCCAGAGCCCATCGAAACCGGGCACAGGCCCGATGAAGGGAATGCCGTCGGGCGACCCCGGCCGCAATCCGGCCCAATGGCCGACCACCTCGGCCTCCGCCAGCGCCGGCAGCATCTCGATGGCCGACGCCCTCAGGCTTTCCAGTGCGGCCTCGGTCGGCGTCTTGTCGAAGCCTTCATGCTCCAGGGTGCTGCCCACCAGGATGTGACCGTCGCGCCGCGGAATCGCATAGCGCCCCTTGGCCAGTACCATGCTCGGCAGGAAGTCCTCGGCGCATTTGAACAGGATCATCTGTCCCTTCACCGGCTCCACGGGCAAATCGAGCCCCAGAGTCGCCAGCAACTCCCCACTCCAGGCGCCGGCACAGAGCACCACGCGATCCGCACGGACCTCTCCCTGCGAGGTGCGAACCCCGACGACACGCCCGCCTTCCTGGATGAAACCATCCACGGCGCAATCTTCGCGGAGAGTGACATTGGGCAATTGAAGCAGGGCCTCGCGCAACGCACGGGTAAGGCGCGGATTGCGGACATTGGCGACGTCGGCCATGTGGATGGCCGTTGAATAAGCGTCGGCCAGTGGGGGAACCGCTGCCTTGACCGAGCCGATAGAGACGCGGGAAATCGGACGCTTGCGCCCTGCGGCCCACGCCAGGGCTTGCGCTTCATCCTCGAGGTCGAGCCAATACAGACCGGTTCTATGGACTTCGGGGTCGATCCCGGTTTGCCGCAGCAATGCCTGACCCAGGGGCGGGTAGAAATCCTGCGACCAATGAGCCAGAGCCGTCACTGCATCGCTGTAACGCCACGGATAAAGCGGCGATACAATTCCACCACCCGCCCAGGACGACTCCCTTCCGACCCGCTGACGCTCGATGAGCACGACGCTCTCTTGTTCAGCGAGCTCAAGGGCAGTCAACAGCCCTATGGCCCCACCACCAACGATCAGGACAGACACCACAGCCTCCTCTTAGAAGCTCCAGGGAAATGGAGAGTAAAAACATGGATGTACGCAAGCACCACGGACTCAGTCTGCTCGAACAACTCATCTGCCTGGCCAGCGCTGCCACCTTGCTCACCCTTGGCGTGCCAACACTGAATCGCATGCACCACCAGCACAAGCTGTATTCCTTCGCCAGCGAACTCGCCCACTCCATCCAGTTCGCTCGGCACCACGCTTTCGCGCATAACGTCCGCACCACCCTGTGCCCACTGGATGCCGGCAATCAATGCTCCAGGGACTGGAGCGGCACCCTGAGCATTTTCGAAGACGAAGCAGGCAAGCGAGAGTTGCGTAGCGAGGAGGACCTCATGCGGATTCTCGAGCTGCCGGAAGGGCTGGAACTCACCTGGCGAGGCATGGGCGGTGGCCATGCGCTTCACTTCAACGCCCAAGGACAGACCTACGTGAGCAACGGCACATTTCTCATGAAATCAATGACATTCGGCACGAGCAGGCGAATCGTCATTAACCGCCAAGGCCGTGTACTTCTTAAAGAGGCAGAAGAATAGTCTGAATGGTCGGCCAGGAATACCGCTCGTGCCCGACTCATAGCCGACCATCCCAGGATGTTTGAGCTTGCATCCCCGGCTCGCTAGCTTACAGGCTGAGCAGAGGGAGCTTTCATGGAACGTACACGCGGGTTCAGTTTGATCGAGTTGATGGTGACCGTCATCATCCTGGGGATAGTGGCCGCCATCGCCCTCCCCAACCTTACGGGCTTCATCATCCGCCAACGCGTAGGGGGGCAGGCGAGCGAATTGATGAACGCGCTGGTATTCGCTCGCGTGGAAGCCACCAAGCTGAATGCCAATGTGGTCGTTCTGCCAGCAGCGAACAATGAAGACGGCTGGACCAATGGCTGGTGTGTCGGCACGACCGCCATCAACAACTGCAGCGATTCTGCCGTGATCCGCAGCTTCCAGGGATCACCTAGCGACGTACAGATCAACGCGCCCTATCTCCAGGCCACCAACCGGCTGACATTCCGCCGCGACGGCACCCTGTTGTCCGGCATCAGCGCCCAGGCATTCAAGGTCACCTCCAGCAAACTCAAGGCCGACGACGCCACTGCACGCTGCGTCTACGTGAACGCCATGGGCAAAGCCTCCATCAAGAAGGTCAATCGCGATGCAGATTGCTAATTCCACCCGCCAGCAACTGGGTGCCTCACTGATCGAGGTGCTGATCGCTCTGGTAATCTTCGCCGTCGGCCTGCTCGGCTTCGCAGCCCTGCAGCTCAATGCACTGCAAAGCTCAGGCGATAGCAGCCAGCGCACCCAGGCCACCTGGGTGATACAGGAGCTCGCGGAGCGCATCCGTTCCAACCCGGAAGCCTCGCTGGCCAACTACACCTCAGCGCCAAATTGCAGCAACCTGCCCGCCCAGCGCTGTGCTGACTACTACGACCCCATCAGTGGTGCCAAGGTCAACGCAACCAACTGCACGGCTGCACAGATGGCAGCGTTCGACCGCTGGGAGGCGCAGTGCCCCTACAGCGGTAACAGCACCTATACGGCTAACGCTACGGCTCGAGAAGGCCGTTACAACAGCCGAGACTTCATGGCGCTCGCCGCGAGCGGCACCCCTCCCCTGGCCGTCGTCGCCTCTGGCACTCAGCTCACGATCACGGCGAACTGGCAGAGCAAGGCAGAGAAGAACTCCAGCGGACAGAACCTGTCCGGAAGCGTGCAGGTGCAACGATGAATAACAAGTCCTCCTATCACCTATCCAAGCGCCAGGCTGGCCTGAGCCTGGTCGAGCTGATGATCGGCCTGACCCTTGGGCTGATCCTGCTGCTCGGTGTGATCCAGGTATTCATCGCCAGCAAACAGACGTTCGCCACCAACGACGCCATGTCCAAGCTTCAGGAGAATGGACGCTTCGGGCTCGAGTTCATCAGCCAGAGCGCCAGACTGGGCGGTTACCTGTCTCCAGGCGCCCCGCTGGATCGCCCCCTGCCCATCGAGAAAGAGGGCTGCGGCGTCGGTAACTCCAGTAATAACCCTTGCGCTCTGAACGGTAGTGCAAGCGCATCGGACGTCGTCAGTTTCACGTTCGAGCCCCCGATCATCGAAGGGGTAAAACGCGACTGCACCGGCGCTACCGTGCCCGATAACAACCTGGTTACCAACACCTATTTCATTCTCGCCGCAGACGCCGATAACCCGCTGCCATCATTGGCTTGCAAGTCGTTCAACAGGACGACCAACGCCGTCCTCAGCCCGCAACAGCGGCTCATCGACGGCATTGATGCCCTGCAGGTGCAGTACGGTGTGGATAGCGCCGGGGACTCCAAGAGCGTCAATCAATTCGTGTCCTCGGACCGTGTAACCAACTGGACCAAGGTCATCGCCGTTCGCATCGCCCTGCTAGCCAACTCGGTCGATGTCCTGAACCCGGCACCGCCGCAGCGCAACTTCTATCTGCTGGATGCGGCTCCGCTCTCATTCAACGATGGGCGGGCGCGGCAAGTGTTCACCACCACCATCCAGTTCAAGAACAACTACTGAGGCCTGACGATGAAAGCAGTCTCCCCTCTCGCCTCCCAGGCCGGCGCCACCCTAATAGTGGCCCTGGTGTTCCTGGTGGTACTGACCGCTGCCGGAATCACGGCCGTTCGCTTTGCAACGAACGATGAACGTATGGCCAGCAGCAATCAGTTCCGCAATACGGCCTTCCAGGCAAGCCAGACGGAAATCCGCGCGCAACTCCTGCGCTTCAACGTCGTAGCCAATCGTCAACCCTTGATGTCCGCAATGGAGGCAACCGCCGTCACCAGCCCCTCCAGCTCGCCCAACGGCGAGTCGAATGCGACCATCATCGCGCGCTTCCCCAATCTTCGTGAACTGCAGACCCTGACGGCGCGGACCGCCACGAGCGCGATACCTCAAACGCCCAAGCTACGCAGCATGGGTGATCTGGATTGCGCCAGTTTCGGCCAGGGCTATTCCTTCGGTAACTACACCTGCCGCCAGTATGAAGTGAGAAACGTCGCGACCATCGGTACCAGCGGCGCCTATTCCGACCAGACCCAGGGCCTGGTTTTCTTCAACCTCAAATAAGCTTCGGGGCCAGATATGAACCTGTACGCAAAGCTGAGCGCCGTTGCCTTGTTGGCAGCCACTTTCGCTGCATCGACTTCAGCAGATGAAACCCAAGAAGCGCCTCCCAAGTATGTCGAAAGCGCCATCATCATCCTCAACCTGACCAACAAGGCTGATGAAGGAGCCACGGGATATCTCCTCGCCACTCCCTGCACCGGGTGCGAGCCGCTAAAGATGCAAGTGACAAGTCAGACCGCCCTCTACCTTCAAGGCGAGCCCAGCAGCTTTTCTCAATTGGGCATGAAAATCGACTGGCAAGGCTCCGTGTTCTATGAGCCGGGCACGCCACCGGTCGTCACCGAACTTTTCCTGAATTAAGTCCGAGGTACCACCATGAGCATCAAGCGACAACTCAGCATAGGCGCCTCGGCCTTTACCTATCTGGCTCTATCTCTTACTACGGCGATGGCGGATGACACCGAGATCTATACAACACGCGAATTGCCAGCGGATCAGCGTGTACGCCCCAATATTCTTTTCGTAATCGACACTTCCGGATCCATGCAAAGCGGCGTCCCCGGTACCAACTGCAACTCCCTGACGCCCCTCGATAGGACCGCTGACGGCATACCCCGCAACTGGTGCACCAGCACAGAGGCCAGGACAAACCGCGCGAACAATGGCCAGCTCACCCGCATTCAAGTGGTGAAGGAAGTCGTCAACCAACTCGTCGACGAGCTGGCTCTATCCAACGACTCAAATATCGGCTTGGTCCGCTTCAGCTCCGACAACGAAGGCGGCTTCGTCAATGTGCCGGTACAGCAAGCTGCGACTGTGGCTAACACATTCAAAACGCAACTGAATAGCTATTACGCCAGTGGCTCCACTCCGCTGCTCGAAAGCTACCATGAGGCAGCCCAGTACATGCGTGGTGCCGCCTTGATTTACGGCAACAGCTCCCGCGGCGTCATAGAAAACGCCAAGGGCTCCAGCACACGCAACCCCTGGAACAGCGCAACGACGTCCTACTCGGGCGGCAGCTACCTGTCACCGATCCAGAACTCTTGCCAGAAATCCAACATCATCGTACTGACCGACGGTTTGCCAAACGACGATAGCAGCAGCAACACGGCAATACGGGACCTTACCCGTACGGCAACAGCGAACACCAACTACACCTCCTGCAACCGAGGCTATCCAACCGACGGCGAAGCCAATGCCGGGTGCTGGATGCCAGGCCTGGCAGAATGGCTGGCCAACAACGACAACGGGCCGGCATCGGTCACTGGCAAACAGACCATTTCCACTTACACCATCGGCTTCGGCAATATCGCCGACACTCGATTGCTCAGCGATACTGCTGCCCTGGGCCAGGGCAAGTTCTTCACCACCAATGACACATCGGGCCTCGTGACCTCGTTGAAGTCGATCATCGTCGACATTCTTGCCGAAAACACCACCTTCACGACCCCAACGGTTTCGGTGAGCGCCTATAGCAACTTCGGCTATCGCAATGATCTTTACTATGCGCTGTTCCGCCCTGCCAAAGGTGCGCGCTGGCTGGGTAACATCAAGAAATACAAGGCCACTTCTGACAGCAGCGGCAATCTTGTCGTGACCGATGCCAACGGCAACAACGCCGTCGACTCCAGCACCGGCTTCTTCGCTGACAGCGCGCAGAGCTACTGGAGCGCATCGGCGGACGGCAAGAACGCAGGCCTGGGAGGTGCGGCCAGCCGTTTGACTGACCCGGCCAACCGCAAGCTCTACACCTATACCGGCAGCAACCTCGAGCCGCGCACCAATGCCAGTAGCACTTCGGTCAACCTGACCGGGTCCGCTCACCTGCTACTCAACAGCAACACAGCCTTGACCAAGACAATGCTGGGCGATGCGAGCATGACCGACGCCTACAAAGGCAACCTCCTCACCTGGGCACGCGGCACCAACCCAGCAGATAGCAGCATTCGCGCGCAGATCGCGGACGTACTGCACAACGCCCCCAAGGTCGTTGCATACACCAGCGATGAAGACATCGCGCGTATCTCCGCTGGCACGACACAGGACAAGCTCGCGCTGTTTTATGGCACCAACGAAGGCTTCATCGGCGCGATCAATCCCGCCAATGGCAACGAACTCTTTTCGTTCATCCCCAAGGAACTGCTAGGCAACCTGAAGTCCTACTACGACGATCCCCAGGGGAGCATCAACAAGAAGTACGGGATCGATGGCCAGTTCGACCTCAAGGTGACCTACGGCAATCGCGACACCACCACCAACCTTCGCGCCGTCAGCGGCGTCACGCTGTATGCGGGCATGGGGCGTGGCGGTCGCAACTACTATTCGCTGGATATGACGCCGACAACTGCCGGCGATCCGGCAACAATCCAGCCCAAGCTGAATTGGGTCATTCGCGGCGGCTCAGGCGGCAGCACCGGTTTCTCACGCCTTGGCCAGACCTGGTCGACCCCCAAGGTGGCCAAGGTCAAGTGGAACGGCACAGTAACCGACGTACTGATTTTCACCGGCGGCTACGATACCAACCAGGATAACGATGCGACGCCGGACAATCCAAAAACCGACTCCTATGGCAACGCCCTCTACGTGGTCAACGCGAATACGGGCCAAAAACTGTGGATGGCGGGCCCAAGTGGCGATACCGACGCCAACCTCACGCTTTCCAGCATGACCAACAGCATGCCGGCAGACCCGGCACTGGTCGACCTGGGCGGCGATGGCCTCATCGATACCATCTTCACCTCGGATACCCGCGGGCAGATCTTCCGTTTCGATATCAACCAGAGCAACACCAGCGCCAGCAACTTCGCGACCGGCAACCGTATCGCCAACATCGGCGGCACCGACGCGACAAACAACCGCCGCTTCTACAACCAACCCGACGTTGCACTGATCAAGGAGCGTGGCGGCCAGTCGTACTACACCATCAGCATCGGCTCCGGTTATCGCGGCCACCCGCTGAGCGAAGCCGCGCTGGACCGCTTCTATGTCATCCGGGACAAGAACGTATACTCGGCCCCCACTTACTGCTCCGCGACGGTCACCACCAACTGCACCGCGTCGATCACCGAAAGCAACCTGGTCGATGTGAGCAGCGTCAACCTGACCAGTGCGCAAGCCCAAGACATCCAGGACCAGATAAACACCAAGCGTGCGGAGATCGACGCACTCACGGCAGCGGAAACCAACGCGCGCAATGCATTGACCGCCTACCAGACCAGCATCGGCTATACGGCCAAGCTCAACACCCTGGTGGAAACCAATACGACGATCAACCAGAAGCAGAGCGCGATCGACACCATCCTGCGGAACGATCCCTATGTGAAGGATCATGCGTCTGAAACCGACAGCCGTACGCAGTCCCACAGCTTGGTGGTATCGGCTCAGAGCGCCCTGGTACAACTCAACGCACAAACCCCGACGACCGGCGCGGCCAGCAGCTTCAAGGCTGCGGAACTGGACAACGCACAGGGAACGGATGTCGGCGCGCTTCAGGCCAGGATCACCGCTGCACTGAACGACAGCGACCTATCCAGCCGATATGCAGCCATCATCGCCAAACAGAACCAGATCACGGCAACCAAGGCAGCAGGGGGCGACGCCAGTGCCCAGGAAAGCGACCTGAGTACCCTGACGGAGGCCTACGAATCTTCGGCCGCCTATCAGACTCGCCAGACCCTGCTGACCAACCTGAACGGCATCAACGACAAGATCACCCAGATCGCAGCACTGCAGGCTCAGATCATTGCCGCCTACAACCTGGGTACTCCTGCAGGAGATAGCGATGCCGCAAGCAAGCTGACACAGCTCGACGCAGCCAAAGCATCGCTCACGAGCCTCCTGCCCAGTGGGCTCCCGGCGACTCCTGCCGGCACCACCAACGGTGATCTGATCGCTCGTACCGAAACCCAGAACCAGACCAATCTCGAGGCTATCAGCTCCCCGCTCGTGACCCAGGCCAACCTCCTGACCAGCCTCGAGGGCGAACGCCTGACCCTGGCGGGCCAGGCATCGACCCTGCAATCCGAGTTGCAAGCACTGGCCAACCAGGCCTACAGCGCCAGCAGCAACCTGCTGAACGCAACCCAACTCGCAGAGGCCACGGCGCAGGATCCAACGCCACCACTCACCCAGTTCGACGCTTACAACTACTTGATCAGCAAGGCCCAGGCTGCAGCCGTTGCCGGTATCCCGACCAAGCGCCAGGAAATCAACACGCTGTATGCGCAACTGACCCCGGGTGACAGCTACACGCCCAACCCGACCCTGTTGGCGAACAGCAGCGGCTGGTTCATCCGATTCCCCTCGGGCGAGAAAGTCCTGTCCAGTTCGACCAGCTTTGCGGGGTCCGTGCTCTTCACCACGTTCCGCCCCAGCGGCCAGCAAACGACCACCTGTGGTCCGGACGTAGGCCGTGGCCGTTTCTACGCGCTGAACCTGATCGACGCCAGCGCGGTGTTCGCGCAGACGGTGAGTGGTACCAAAACACCGGTACGCAGCTTCGACCTGGCCCACGGCGGCATTCCCCCCAAGCCGGCGACGATCCTGCGCGACGACAATCGTGTAGGCTTGCTCTGCGGTGCCGAAGGCTGCACACCGCCTGACACAGCGTGCATGGATGGCGCTCAGATATGCGAAACCAACAAAGCGATACGCGACCTCTACTGGAGAGAGAACTGATGCTCAAGCAGAAGGGGTTCACCCTGATTGAATTGCTGCTAGTCGTGGCGATCATCGGCATCATTGCCGGGATTGCCTACCCCAGCTATCAGAACTACGTGATGCGCACGGGGCGCAGCGATGGCCAGGCCTGGCTGATGCAGATCATGCAGGCCCAGGAGCGCTACTACTCGCAGAACCAGACCTACACCGACAACCTGGGCACGGGAGGGCTTGCTTATCGCAACGCCGCAGGCAATGCCATCGCGGCGAATGGTGCGGTCATCTCGGAGAATGCTCGCTACAGCATCAACGCAGCAGCCTGCACCGGCACCACCATCGACAAGTGCGTGATTCTCACAGCCACCCGCCAGGGAGCCCAAACTTCGGATTCCTGTGGAAACCTGACCCTGGATAGCCGTGGAAACAAAGGGGCCGCGACTGCCAACTGCTGGTAGCGCAGCTCCGATAAAAAAGCCCGGCATTAGCCGGGCTTTTTCTTGAGTGTCAGAAGCTACTTGATCTCGACGACCCGCAGCTCCTTCGGCATCGAGAACGTCACATTCTCCGGCCGGCCATCCAGTTCCACAGCGACCTCAGCGCCCCAGGCGCGGAGTTGTTCGATCACCCCCTGCACCAGCACTTCGGGTGCCGAGGCGCCGGCGGTGATGCCGATGCGAGCGACGCCTTCGAACCACGCTTGCTGCATGTCCTCGGCGCCGTCGATGAGGTAGGCCGGGGTGCCGATGCGCTCGGCGAGTTCGCGCAGGCGGTTGGAGTTGGAGCTGTTGGGGCTGCCGACCACCAGGACCACGTCGCTCTCGTCGGCGAGCTGCTTGACCGCGTCCTGGCGATTCTGCGTGGCATAGCAGATGTCGTCCTTGCGTGGGCCGCCAATGCTGGGGAACTTGCTGCGCAGGGCATCGATGACGCGGCTGGTGTCGTCCATGGACAGGGTGGTCTGGGTGACGAAGGACAGCGCCTCGGGGTTGCGCACCACCAGGCTCTCGACATCGGCCTCGTTCTCCACCAGGTAGATGGCGCCGCCATTGCTGGCGTCGTACTGGCCCATGGTGCCTTCCACCTCCGGGTGCCCGGCATGGCCGATGAGCACGCACTCGCGGCCGTCACGGCTGTAGCGCGCGACTTCCATGTGCACCTTGGTCACCAGCGGGCAAGTGGCGTCGAAGACCTTCAGGCCGCGGCGGTCGGCTTCCTGGCGCACGGCCTGGGAAACACCGTGGGCACTGAAGATGACGATGACGTTGTCCGGCACCTGGTCCAGTTCCTCGACAAAGACGGCGCCACGGGCGCGCAGGTCCTCGACCACGAACTTGTTGTGCACGACCTCGTGGCGCACGTAGATCGGCGGACCGAAAACTTCCAGCGCGTGGTTGACGATCTCGATGGCGCGATCGACGCCGGCACAGAAGCCGCGGGGGTTGGCGAGTTTGATTTGCATGCTGTCTACCTCTGGGCCTTGCGGCCGCCCTCCCCTGCGGGAGATGAAATCAGGCCGGCTTGACCGCCAGGATCTCCACCTCGAAGCGCAGCGACTTGCCGGACAGCGGGTGGTTGAAGTCGATGGTCACGTGGCTGTCGTCGAAGCTCTTCACCACGCCAGGCAACTCGGTGTTGGCAGCGTCGTTGAAGATGATCAGCAGGCCCTCGGAAAGCTCCATGTCCTGGAACTGGCTTCGCGGCATCACCTGCACGTTCTGCGAGTTGGGCTGGCCGAAGCCCTGCTCCGGCTCGATCGGCAGCACGCGCCTGTCACCGGCCTTGAGGCCGAACAGGGCGCCCTCGAAACCGGGCAGCAGGTTGCCATCGCCGACCTTGAAGGTAGCCGGTTGCTTGCCGAAGGTGCTGTCGACGACATCATCGTTCTCCAGCCGGATGGCGAAATGCAGGGTGACTTCCGTGTCCGGGCCGATACGCGAGACGCTGGCGAGAGACTCAGTCATGAGCGGGTTCTCCGGACTTCTTCGACTTGAACATATCCAGCGCCAGCATGATGGCGCCCAGGGTGATGGCGCTGTCGGCCAGGTTGAACGCCGGGAAGTACCAGCGATCCTGCCAATGCACCAGGATGAAATCGACCACGTGGCCGAGCACTACGCGGTCGTAGAGGTTGCCCAGTGCGCCGCCGAGCACCATGGCCAGCGCGATGGCCAGCCAGGTTTCGTCGGCCTTCAGGCGCTTGAGCCAGACCACCAGCACGCCGCTTACCACCAGGGCGATCAGGGCGAAGAACCAGCGCTGCCAGCCGGAGCTGTCGGCGAGGAAACTGAAGGCGGCGCCGGTGTTGTAGACGTGGATCCAGTCGAACCAGCCGGGGATGACGGTGATCCGCTCACGGAACGGGATCGACTCCAGCACCACCCATTTGGACGCCTGGTCCAGCAGGAACACCAGCACGCTCAGCAGCAACCAGCCGAGACGGCCAAAACGGGCCTCAGGCATAGTGACGGACCTCGCCGGCGCCTTCGATGTTCTCGACGCAACGGCCGCACAGCTCGGGGTGCGCGGCGTTCACGCCGACATCGGCACGGTGGTGCCAGCAACGGCCGCACTTGGCGTGGACGGACTTGAGGATCTTCAGCTTCAGGCCCGGCACTTCGGTTTCCACCGCATCGGCCGGCGCGGCCGCCAGCGGCTGCACGTCGGCGGTGGAAGTGATCAGCACGAAGCGCAGTTCGTTGCCCAGCTTGGCCAGCTTGGCAGCCAGGGACTCCTCGGCGAAGACGGTGACCTCGGCCTGCAGGCTGCCGCCGATGGCCTTGGCGGTACGCAGGTTCTCCAGCTCCTTGTTCACCGATGCCTTGACCGCGACCACGTCTTCCCAGAAGGCGTTGCTCATCTCGAAACCTTCCGGCAGCTCGCTCAGGCCCTGGTACCAGGTGTTGAGCATCACCGACTCGTCGCGCTCGCCCGGCATGAACTGCCAGATTTCCTCGGCCGTGAAGGCCAGGATCGGGGCGACCCAGCGCACCAGCGCCTCGACGATGTGGAACAGCGCGGACTGGCAGGAGCGACGCGCCAGGCTGTCGGCCTGGGTGGTGTACTGGCGGTCCTTGATGATGTCGAGGTAGAAGCCGCCCAGTTCCTGCACGCAGAAATTGTGCACGCGGGAATAGACGTTCCAGAAGCGGTACTCGCCGTAGGCCTCTTCCAGCTCGCGCTGCAACTGCAGGGTGCGGTCGACGGCCCAGCGGTCAAGCGCCAGCATGTCTTCCACCGGTACCAGGTGCTGTGCCGGGTCGAAGCCGGTGAGGTTGGAGAGCATGAAGCGCGTGGTATTGCGGATGCGGCGATAGGCATCGGCGCTGCGCTGCAGGATCTGCTGGGACACGGCGATCTCGCCGGAATAGTCGGTGGACGCGACCCACAGGCGCAGGATGTCGGCGCCCAGGGTGTCGATCACGGTCTGCGGCACCACGGTGTTGCCCAGGGACTTGGACATCTTGCGGCCGGACTCGTCGACGGTGAAGCCGTGGGTCAGCAACTGGCGATAAGGCGCATGGCCGTCGATGGCGCAACCGGTGAGCAGGGACGAGTGGAACCAGCCGCGATGCTGGTCGGAACCCTCCAGGTACAGGTCGGCAGCCGGACCGCTGGTGTGGGCCAGCTCCGCATGGGAGCCGCGCAGCACGTGCCAGTGGGTGGTGCCGGAGTCGAACCACACGTCCAGGGTGTCGCTGATCTTGTCGTATTGCGAAGCCTCGTCGCCCAGCAGCTCGGCGGCGTCCAGCCTGAACCAGGCCTCGATGCCCTCCTGCTCGACACGCTTGGCCACCTCTTCCATGAGCTCGACGGTGCGCGGGTGCAACTCGCCCGTGGCCTTGTGCAGGAAGAACGGGATCGGCACGCCCCAGTTGCGCTGGCGCGAGATGCACCAGTCCGGGCGACCGGCGATCATGTTGTGCAGGCGCGCCTGGCCCCACGCGGGAATGAACTCGGTCTGCTGGATGCCGGCCAGTGCGCGCTCGCGCAAGGTGGCACCTTCGTTGGGCTGCTTGTCCATGCCGACGAACCACTGCGCGGTGGCGCGGTAGATCAGCGGGGTCTTGTGACGCCAGCAGTGCATGTAGCTGTGGTTGATGCTTTCGTGCTTGAGCAGCGCGCCCACTTCTTCCAGCTTGGCGACGATGGCCGGGTTGGCCTTCCAGATGAACTGGCCGCCGAAGAACGGCAGGTCCTGGACATAGACGCCATTGCTCTGCACCGGGCTGAGGATATCGTCGTTGCTCATGCCGTAGTGCTTGCAGGAGCGGAAGTCATCCTCGCCATAGGCCGGCGCGGAGTGAACGACGCCCGTGCCGGCGCCCAGCTCGACGTACTCGGCCAGGTAGACGGGCGAGAGGCGCTCATAGAACGGATGGCGGAAGCGGATGTGCTCCAGCGCCTCGCCCTTGGCGGTGGCGATGACCTGGCCTTCGAGGCCGAAGCGCGCCAGGCAGGATTCCACCAGCTCCTCGGCCAGCAGCAGCAGGCGCGACCCGGTGTCGACCAGGGCGTAGGTGAACTCGGGGTGGACGTTCAGCGCCTGGTTGGCGGGGATGGTCCAGGGGGTGGTGGTCCAGATGACGATGGCGGCCGGCTTGGCCAGGCTCGACAGGCCGAAGGCGGCGGCGAGCTTGTCGGCATCCTCGACGAGGAAGGCGACGTCGATGGCATCGGACTTCTTGTCCTGGTACTCAACCTCGGCCTCAGCCAGGGCGGAGCCGCAATCGAAGCACCAGTTGACCGGCTTCAGGCCCTTGAACACGAAGCCCTGCTTGACCATCTCGGCCAGCGCGCGGATCTCGCCGGCCTCGTTGGCGAAGGCCATGGTCTTGTAGGGGTTGTCCCACTCGCCCAGCACGCCCAGGCGGATGAAGTCGGCCTTCTGCCCCTCGATCTGCTCGGCGGCGTAGGCGCGGCACAGCTCGCGGGTCTTGTCGGCAGGCAAGTTCTTGCCATGGGTGGTCTCGACCTTGTGTTCGATCGGCAGGCCGTGGCAATCCCAGCCCGGCACGTAGGGGGCGTCGAAGCCGGCCAGGGTCTTGGAACGGACGATGATGTCCTTGAGGATCTTGTTGACCGCGTGACCGATGTGGATGCTGCCGTTGGCGTAGGGCGGGCCGTCGTGCAGGACGAACTTCGGACGACCCTCACCGATCTGGCGCAGCTTCTGGTAGAGCCCGATGGAGTCCCAGCGCTGCAGGGTCTCCGGCTCACGCTGGGGAAGACCGGCCTTCATCGGAAATGCCGTTTCCGGCAGGTTGAGGGTCGCTTTGTAATCGGTCATGTCAGTCCAGGCTCATCATTGAATGGGGATGCCCTGCCAGTAGGCACGGGCGGCGGCGACGTCCGCGTCGATCGCCGACTTCAGCGCCTCCAGGGAAGCGAAACGCTGCTCTTCACGCAGCTTGTGGTGGAAGGTCACGCTGATGCGCCGGTCATACAGGTCGGCGGAATAATCCAGCAGGTGCACTTCCAGGTGGGCCTTGCCATCCCCCTTCACGGTGGGACGCACGCCGATGTTGGCAACGCCGGGACGACGCGCGCCATCCAGTTCGACGCTGACCAGGAAGACCCCCGAAAGGGGAACACGCCGACGCTTGAGCTGCACGTTGGCCGTGGGCGTGCCCAGCTGGCGCGCCAGCTTCTGCCCGTGCAGCACCCGGCCGGTGATGGAGAAGGGCCGACCAAGGAGGCGCTCGGCCAGCGGGAAGTCGGCGGCGGCCAGGGCCTGGCGCACCCGCGTGCTGCTCACCCGCACACCATCCAGCTCGACGGTGGCTGCCGCTTCGACACTGAAGCCCTCGGCCGCACCGGCCATCTGCAGGAAGGCGAAGTCACCGGCGCGATCGCAGCCGAAGCGGAAGTCATCACCGATCTCCAGATGCTTGACCCCAAGCCCCTCGACCAGCACGGCGTGCACGAACTCGGCGGCGCTGAGCTCGCGCAGGCGGCGATTGAAGGCCAGGCAGAGCACCCGGTCGACGCCCTCGGCTGCCAGCAGCTCGAGCTTGTCGCGCAGCCGGGTCAGGCGCACCGGCGCCGTGTCCGGGCCGAAGAATTCACGGGGCTGCGGCTCGAAGATCACCACGCAGCTGGGTACGCCCAACTCGCCTGCGCGCTCGCGCAGGCGTTTGAGAATGGCCTGATGGCCACGGTGTACGCCGTCGAAATTGCCGATAGTGGCAACGCAGCCCCCAAGTTGGGGCCGCAGGTTGTGGAGGCCTCGGACCAGCTGCATAGCACACGTCTTGTTCACAAAGTGGCCGATTATACGCACACCCGCGACCAGACAACAGGCGTCGCTGACGTGTCGCAGGCGGGCCGTGACGAGAGCCTTCCGGGTGCCCGGGCAGGCTCAGAGCGCGCGCCGGGCGAAGTGACGCAGGCGGAAGCCGAGCAAGGCCAGGGTGGCGAAATAGCCGAGGGCGCCGGCGGTGACCAGCGCCCCGAGACGCAGCAGGCGCAACAGCATGTCGCCCTGGTCCCAGGCAGGCAGCAGCCACATGCCCCCGACGAGAACCGCGGTCATCACCGCGACCGCCAGCAGCAGCTTGGCGAGGAACATCGGCCAGCCGGGCTGCGGCTCGAACAGTTTCTGCCGACGCAACTGCCAATACAGCAGCGCGGCATTGAGGCACGCCGCCAGGCCGATGGCCAGCGCCAGGCCAGCATGCTGCAGCGGGCCGATGAAGACGAGGTTCATCGCCTGGGTCGCGACCAGGGTGAACAGCGCAATACGCACCGGCGTGCGCAGGTTCTGCCGCGCATAGAAACCCGGCGCCAGCACCTTGACCAGGATGATCCCGAGCAGCCCCGCCGAATAGGCGATCAGCGCGCGCTGGGTCATCTCGGCGTCATGGGCACCGAACTTGCCGTACTGGAACAGCGAGACCGTCAGGGGCTCGGCGATCAGCGCCAGCGCCAGCGCACAGGGCAGCACCAGCAGGAAGCACAGGCGCAGCCCCCAGTCCAACAGTTGCGAATAGGCCTGGCGGTCGTCGCTGGCGTAGGTCTTGGCGAGCGACGGCAGGAGGATGGTGCCCAGGGCGACGCCGAGCACCCCGGACGGCAGCTCCATCAGGCGGTCGGCGTAGTACATCCAGGACACCGAACCGGCGGCCAGGAACGACGCGAAAATGGTGTTGATGATCAGCGAGATCTGGCTGACGGAGACGCCGAAGATCGCCGGCCCCATCTGCTTCAGCACCCGCCAGACGCCGCTGTCGCGCAGATTCAGGCGCGGCAGCACGAGCATGCCGATGCGTTTCAGGTGCGGCAGCTGGTAGAGCAGCTGGGCCAGGCCCCCCGCCAGCGTCGCCCAGCCCAGGGCCATCACCGGCGGGTCGAAGTAAGGAGTCAGGAACAGGGCGAAGACGATCATCGCCACGTTAAGCAGGGTCGGCACGAAGGCCGGCACGGCGAAGCGGTTCCAGGTGTTGAGTACAGCCCCGGCGAGGGAGGACAGGGAAATGAGGAAGATATAGGGGAAGGTCACCCGCAGCAGCGAGGTGGTCAGCTCGAATTTCTCCGGCGTATCGGCGAAGCCCGGCGCCGTGGCCCAGATCACCCAGGGCGCGGCGAGCACACCCAGGGCCGTGACCACCGCCAGCACCAGCGTCAGCAGGCCCGATACGTAGGCCAGGAAGGTACGGGTCGCCTCCTCCCCCTGCTGGGTCTTGTACTCGGCCAGGATCGGCACGAAGGCCTGGGAGAACGCGCCCTCGGCAAAGATCCGCCGCAGCAGGTTGGGCAGCTTGAAGGCCACGAAGAAGGCGTCGGTGGCCACGCCGGCGCCGAAGATGCGCGCCACGATGGTGTCGCGGACGAAGCCGAGAACCCGCGAAAGCAGGGTGATGGAACTGACGGCGGCCAGCGATTTGAGCAGATTCATGGAGGTCGGAGGCTTGTGCTCGTTGGAAGTCCCGCCAGGCGGGAACGCTGCCGCCAGGCCGAAAGCGCCCTGCTTTCGAAGGCGGCGAGTGTAGAGCCGGCACGAAAATAAATCACGCCGAGCTCCGGTATGAGGTACGCTCGTCGCCCCTTTGCAGGGAAGCCACGCCTGCCCTTGACATTGATTCATCGCATCGGCATGATTCGCGGCCTTATTTGTTTGTATCCCCCCAGTTTTCGAGGAGCTTGACGGTGGCCAATACACCTTCTGCCAAAAAACGCGCAAAACAGGCTGAGAAGCGTCGTAGCCATAACGCCAGCCTGCGCTCCATGGTCCGCACCTACATCAAGAACGTCGTCAAGGCGCTCGATGCCAAGGACCTGCCCAAGGCCCAGAACGCCTACACCCTGGCCGTTCCGGTAATCGACCGCATGGCCGACAAGGGCATCATCCACAAGAACAAAGCCGCTCGTCACAAGAGCCGCCTGAACGCCCACATCAAGGCGCTCGGCCAGGCTGCTGCCTAAGCCTTGCTTTTGATGAAAGACCGGCCCCAAGGGCCGGTTTTTTATTGCCTGCGAAAAGCCACATCAATCGACAGGCACAAAAAAGCCCGGCGAACCGGGCTTCGATGCTCGCCAGGGCTCACTTCGCCCAGGGCAGGATCGGGATCGCCGTGACCGCGTTCTGTGGGCTGCCTTCGATCACTCGATCGCTGTACACCAGGTACACCAGCGTGTTGCGCTTCTGATCGAAGAAACGCACTACCTGCATGGTCTTGAACACCAGCGAGGTGCGCTCCTTGAACACCTCCTCGCCATCCTTCAGCTCACCCTTGAAATGGATGGCACCCACCTGACGGCAGGCGATGGACGCCTCGGCACGATCCTCGGCCAGCCCGAGTCCACCCTTGACGCCGCCGGTCTTGGCCCGGGACAGGTAGCAGGTCACGCCCTCCACCTTGGGGTCATCGAAAGCCTCGACGACGATCTTGTCGTTCGGCCCCACCCACTTGAACACGGTGGAAACCGAGCCGATCTCCTCGGCAGAGGCCAGCAGAGGCGCGCACAGAGCCAACGCCACCCACCCCTTGATCATGCGCATTGGAACGCTCCTTCAGACCAGAACCAGGTTATCCCGATGCACCAGCTCGGGTTCGTCGACGTAGCCGAGCAGCTTCTCCACCTGTTCGGAGGACTGCCCGATGATCTTCTGCGCTTCCAGAGCGCTGTAGTTGACCAGCCCACGGGCGACTTCACGCCCATCCGGGCCGACACAGACCACCATCTCGCCACGACGGAAACTGCCCTGCACCGCCTTCACGCCGACCGGCAGCAGGCTCTTGCGATCGTCACGCAGCGCCTTGACCGCACCCGCATCCAGCACCAGGGTGCCACGGGTCTGCAGATGACCGGCCAGCCACTGCTTGCGCGCTGCCAGCATGCCGCGCTCCGGCGCCAGCAGCGTACCCAGGCGCTCGCCAGCCTTGAGGCGGTCCAGCACGCGCTCGATACGCCCGCCGACGATCACCGTGTGCGCACCCGAACGCGCAGCCAGGCGTGCCGCACGCAGCTTGGTCTGCATGCCGCCACGACCCAGAGCACCGCCAGTGCCGCCAGCGACCGCATCCAGGCTCGGATCATCCGCACGGGCTTCGAATATCAGTTGCGCATCGGGATTGTGGCGCGGGTCGGCATCGAACATACCGTCGCGATCGGTGAGGATCACCAGCAGGTCGGCCTCGACCAGGTTGGCCACCAGGGCCGCCAGGGTGTCGTTGTCGCCGAAGCGGATCTCGTCGGTCACCACCGTGTCGTTCTCGTTGATCACCGGGATGGTGCCGAGCTCGACCAGGGTGCGCAGCGTGCTGCGCGCATTGAGGTAACGCTTGCGATCGGAGAGATCGTCATGGGTCAGGAGGATCTGCGCGGTATGCCGGCCATGCTCGCCGAAGCTCGACTCCCAGGCCTGCACCAACCCCATCTGCCCCACCGCAGCCGCAGCCTGCAGTTCATGCATGGCCTTCGGCCGGGCATTCCAGCCCAGGCGACTCATGCCCGCCGCCACGGCACCGGAAGACACCAGCACCAGCTCGACCCCCGCATTGCGCAGGGCGACCATCTGCTCGACCCAGACCGCCATGGCGTCGCGATCCAGGCCGCGACCATCCGCCGTCAGCAAGGCGCTGCCGATCTTCACCACCCAGCGCTGCGCGCCCGTCACCTTGTCCCGCATATCTTCCAACCTTAGCTAGAAAGCCGTGCGGCCCATGGCGCACAGCCTATGGCGATCATCTGCGCCGAGCGGCGCACTTGTCAGGGAACGTAGAAGATTTCCGGGCCGTCGCCGTCGTCTTCGTCATCCTCGAAGTCATCGTCGTCATCCTGCGCACCGGCGCTCTTCAGCCCGGCACGGCGCAGGGCCCGCTGATCGTCCAGCGCCTGCAGACGGGCACGCGCCTCGTCCTCGATACGCTGGTCGAGCTCCGCGAGCTCCTCGGCATAGGCCGGCTCCTCGCTGATGCGCAGGGCGCGCTCGTCGAGGTAGCGCATGATGTCCTGGGACAGCGCCTCGGTGCCCTCGCGCTCCAGCGCGGAGATCACGTAGACAGGCCCTTCCCAACCCAGGCGCTCGATCACCGCCTTCATGCGCGCCTCGCGATCCTCGTCGAGCAACTGGTCGGCCTTGTTCAGCACCAGCCAGCGATCACGCTCGGTGAGCGCCGGACTGAAGCGCCCCAGCTCCTCGATGATGGTGGCGGCCGCCTCGGCCGGATCACTCTCGTCCAGCGGCGCCATGTCGACGATGTGCAGCAGCAGGCGGGTCCGCGCCAGGTGCTTGAGGAAACGGATACCCAGGCCGGCACCTTCCGCAGCCCCCTCGATCAGGCCGGGGATGTCGGCCACGACGAAGCTCTTGTAGCGACCGACACTGACCACGCCCAGGTTCGGCACCAGCGTGGTGAAGGGGTAGTCGGCGACTTTCGGCTTGGCGGCGGAGACCGAGCGGATGAACGTGCTCTTGCCGGCATTCGGCAGGCCCAGCAGGCCGACGTCGGCCAGCACCTTCAGCTCCAGCTTGAGATCGCGGGACTCGCCCGGCTTGCCATTGGTGGTCTGGCGCGGCGCGCGGTTGGTACTGGATTTGAAACGGGCGTTGCCCAGGCCGTGCCACCCACCCTGGGCAACCATCAGGCGCTGACCCGGCCTGGTCAGGTCACCGATGATCTCCTGGGTGCCGGCGTCGATGACGGTGGTTCCCACCGGCACGGGGAGAATCAGGTCCTCACCCTTGTGCCCGGTGCAATCCTTGCTGCCACCGTTCTGGCCACGCTGAGCATCGAAACGGCGGGTATAGCGATAGTCGACCAGGGTGTTCAGGTTCGGGTCGGCTTCCATGTACACAGAGCCTCCATCACCGCCGTCACCACCATTGGGGCCACCCTTCTCGATGAATTTCTCACGACGGAAACTCATCAGGCCGTTGCCACCATCACCCGCTTTTACAAAGATCGATACTTCATCGACGAATTTCATCAGGACGCCTCCCGCCACGCGGGACGGGTTGAAAGAAAAAAGAACACAAGGATACAGGGAAGCCCGCGCAAATCGGAGTTTCCATCTATCAGAAACAAAAAAGCCCCGTCGCAAGACAGGGCTTTTGCAGCGAGATCGCGATCAGGCCGCGACGACGCTCACGTACTTGCGACCGAAAGCGCCTTTGACCTCGAACTTGACCACGCCATCCACTTTCGCGAACAGGGTGTGGTCCTTGCCCAGGCCAACGCCGTAACCGGCGTGGAACTTGGTACCGCGCTGACGCACGATGATGTTGCCGGCCTTGATAGCCTGGCCGCCGTACAGCTTCACGCCAAGGCGTTTACTTTCTGAGTCGCGGCCGTTGCGGGTAGAACCGCCAGCTTTTTTGTGTGCCATGAGTCAAATCCTCCAAAAAAGGAAATTAGGCCTGGATGCCGGTGATCTTGATTTCAGTGAACCACTGGCGGTGGCCCTGGCGCTTCATGTGGTGCTTACGACGGCGGAACTTGATGATGCGCACTTTGTCGTGACGGCCTTGAGCGACCACTTCAGCGACTACTTTGGCGCCATCAACGACCGGAGCGCCGATTTTCACGTCGTCGCCATTGCCGATCAGCAGAACGCGATCGAAGGTCACGGATTCGCCGGTGGCGATCTCGAGTTTTTCGATCTTCAGGAATTCACCTTCAGCGACTTTGTATTGCTTGCCGCCGGTAACGATAACTGCGTACATGGATTTTCTCCGTTAAACCTGCTCACCCGACGCTTTATAGGAAGAAGAAGGGGTCGGCATGGCTGCATGGGGCCGGAACTGGAACCCGTGCAATTGCGTAAGGCAGGAAAATGCCCAAGGAAGTTCAGGGGCCGCGATTGTACGCAAGCCGTGATTGCCGCGCAAGCACCGTCGGCGCTTGCCTTGACAGCCCCCACCCTGCCCCCTAGCATGCCGCGCAACCTCAAAGGAGCACCCCTCGCTGATGCAACCCCAGGCCTTCTACCGCGTGGTGGCGGACGATTTTACCGCCGTCGACGACATCATCCGTCGGCAACTCACCTCCCGCGTTCCCCTGGTGGAAAAGATCGGCGACTACATCGTCTCCGCCGGCGGCAAGCGCCTGCGTCCGCTCCTGGTCCTGCTCAGCGGCAACGCCTTGGGTTTCGGTGGCGACCAACTGCGCCTGCTCGCCGCCACCATCGAATTCCTGCACACCTCCACCCTGCTGCATGACGACGTGGTCGACGCTTCCGGCCTGCGCCGCGGCCGCTCCACCGCCAACGCGCTGTGGGGCAACGCGCCGAGCGTGCTGGTCGGCGACTTCCTCTATGCCCGCTCCTTCGAAATGATGGTCGAGCTGGGCTCCATGCCGGTGATGCGCATCATTTCCCAGGCTACCCGCGTGATCGCAGAGGGTGAGGTGCTGCAGCTGTCGAAGATCCGCGACGCCAGCACCACCGAAGAGACCTATATGGAAGTCATCCGCGGCAAGACCGCGATGCTCTTCGAGGCCTCCACCCACAGCGCCGCCGAACTGGCCCAGGCACCGGCCGAGCAGGTCGAGGCCCTGCGCACCTTCGGTGACTGCCTGGGCATCGCCTTCCAGCTGGTGGACGACCTGCTCGACTACCGCGGTGACGCCACCACCTTGGGCAAGAACGTCGGCGATGACCTGGCCGAAGGCAAGCCCACCCTCCCGCTCATCGCCACCATGCGCGACGGCACCGCCGAGCAGGCCGCCCTGGTCCGCCAGGCCATCCAGCAGGGCGGGAGCCAGGACCTGGAAAGCGTCCGCGCCGCCGTGGAGGCCGCCGGTGCGCTGGACTACACCGCCCGCCTCGCCCGCGACTACGCCGAGCGCGCCATCGCCTGCCTGGACGTACTGCCGGACAACGAATACCGCGACGCATTGATCGAACTCACCCGCTTCGCCGTCGCCCGCACGCACTGATCCCCCCGCCGCATCCGGAAGCCCGTCCTCGCGACGGGCTTTTTCGTTGCGCGCCCGTCGAGGCAGGCCAGGAGCGGCCTCCAGCCCCGGTTCGAGACACGCAACGGCGTGACCTGGATCAAGCAGACGACGAAAGGCGGCGATTGCCTCTTGTTATTTTGATAATAGGAATTATTCTCATCTCACTGCTTTTCAAGGAGATGAGCCATGACCTACCTGATCGATGCCTGGCTGGATCGCCCGCACCCCTACCTGCGCATCCTCCACCGTGAAACCGGCGAAGTGTGCGCCATCCTCGAAGAGGACGCGCTCGACGAGTTGCGTGACCAGGGGGACCTCGACCTTGCCGGCCTGACATCCAGCGAGCCGGTGATACTCAAGGAACTGGTGCGCAGCCTGTTCCTCTTCTGCTATGCACGGGCCCTGCGTCCGCACAACGAGATCCAGCTGCACTGAAGGGTTCGGATGACGCAGGACGCGTCGTCCGCATGGCCAGCGCCCCGGGGCGCCAGCCGTGCGAGCGGAGGCAGAGGCGCCTCCGCCGGTTTCCGGGCCGTCAGGGATGACGCGCCCGGCGATCACTCCGAAAGGCTCAGAGGATTTCCAGCAGCTCCACGTCGAACACCAGCACGCTGTGCGGCGGGATGCTGCCGACGCCCTGGGCGCCATAGGCCAGCTCGCTGGGCACGTGCAGGCGCCACTTGCTGCCGGCGTTCATCAGCTGCAGGGCCTCGACCCAGCCGGCGATCACGCCGCCCACCGGGAACTCGGCCGGCTCGCCACGGTTGTAGGAGCTGTCGAACACGGTGCCGTCGATCAGGGTGCCGTGGTAATGGGTGCGCACGGTGTCTTCGGCGGAAGGCTTGGCACCCTCCCCCGCGACCAGCACTTCGTACTGCAGGCCGGACGGCAGCTGGGTGACGCCCTCGCGCTTGGCGTTCTCCACCAGGTAGGCACGACCTTCGCCGGCGGCGGCATCGGCCTTGGCCTGGGCTTCGGCATGCATGCGCTCGCGGATGACCTTGAAGGAGGCGGACAACGCGGCACCGTCGACACGGCTCTCGATGCCGGCGAAGGCATCGCGCAGGCCGGCGACGACAGCGTCGATGCTCACGCCGGGCGGGGGATTGTCACGGATCTGGTCGCCCAGTTGGCGGCCGATACCGTAGCTGACGCGGGTTTCATCGGTGGAAAATTCGAGTTCGGACATGGCCGGGGCTCCGCTCCGGAAAAAAAGGCCGGCCAGACTAGCACAGCCCCCTTCCCGGCCCTATCCCCCCGCCGTCAGTGCCGGGCGCCCATCGACAACGGCACCCGCAGCGCACCGCGATCATCCGGTGCGATGCCGCACATCTCGTCATGCACCGAGGCGTGCACCAGGTAGAACGGCATGCGCGGCAACTCATGCAGCAGCCCCCGTGCGTGCTCCACCGAGCGCAGCTGCATCGCATGGCCACGGCCATCGTCCAGGGTGTGGCAACGCCCCTCGATATGGGCCTGCAACAGGTAGATGCCCCCCTCCATGGAGATCAGGTCGAGCCCATCCACATGCCCGGCGCGGGCTTCGCTGGAAAGTGTCTGCAGGTTCATGGCTTCACCTCGGCGGGGTCTGTACAGGGAAAAGTTAAATACAGTTTCCGTACAGGATCAAAACCGCCGGGCAGAAACACGACCGCCCGCGAGCGGGACGCTGACGGGCGGTCATGTGCAACGACGAGTCGATCAGTGATCGTGCTTGGTCATCTTGTCCAGGTAACCCATGGCGAACGCCGAGATCACGAAGGTCATGTGCAGGACCACGTACCACATGATCTTGGTGTTATCGATGTTCTGCGCATCCATGAACACCCGCAGCAGGTGGATCGAGGAGATCGCCACGATGGACGCGGCCACCTTCATCTTCAGCGAGCCGGAGTCCATCTTGCCCAGCCAGCTGAGCTTCTCCTTGCCCTCGTCTATGTCCAGCTGGGAGACGAAGTTCTCGTAGCCCGAGATCATCACCATCACCAGCAGGCCGCCCACCAGCGACATGTCGATCAGCGACAGGAGCACCAGGATCAACTCCGCCTCGGTCTTCTCGAAGACGTGCGGAAGGACGTGATAGACCTCCTGGAAGAACTTCAGCGACAGCGCCAGCAGCGCCAGGGACAGGCCGAAGTAGATGGGCGCCAGCAACCAGCGCGCCGCATACATCGAGTTTTCCAATAAGCGTTCCATGAAGCCTCGCATCCAGAGTCAAAACTGGCGGCGAGTATAGCGAGCACATTCCTACAGAAAAACAGGCGCGCAATGCCTCGAAATATCCCCAGGATCTGTGGATAACCCTGTGAATTGTCTTGGGAAGGATGGCGCTGCCCAGCGTTCGCCGGGGCTCGCCGCAGGCTGCGCAAAAGCCGCTCGGCCAATGCCCGCTCAGGTCTCCGGCCGGGACAGGAACGAGCCCAGGCTGCGAGGGCGCTCACCGTTGAGCCGACGTAGCTCACCCTGTACATGGAGGCGCCAGATCAACGGATCCTCGCATGCGCAGTAGCCCAGCTCGGCCAGGCAGGAAGCAATCGCCGAGAGCACCGACTCCGCGACGAAAGGCCCGTGGAATGGGCCCTGCGCCTTGATCGCCGATGGCTGCGCGCCCGAAATCCCGGCAGCGCAGATAAGTGTCCAGAGTCCATTCCCTCCGGCCAGCGGCAGAATCACGCACTCGATGCGGGTGACCATGCCCAGGCATTGACGGGTGAGGCAGAGGTTGCGGGACATGACGACGTTCCTCGCGAAGACCTTGGGCCAGCCTACACCTGACAGGAGCCGTGGGAAAGCGAGGAAATCTTATCCACGCCGGCTGTGGATAAGCCTGTGGATGCCATGGTGAAAAGTCTGTCGGACCAGCGCCAGCGCTGAGCGGCTCTGCGCCGCTCAATGACTGACCAGCCACAGCGCCCGCGCGGCGCCGTGACCGGTCATCGCCTGGTCAGGCCGGGCCCTGGACCTTGTCGCCGGGCGGGGTCTTCTTGCCCGGCTCCTTCTTCGGTCCCTTGCGTGGCGGCTTGGCCGGTGCCGGCGCCTTCTCCAGGGCGGCGGCCACCTCCTTGGCGGCGTCGGGCTTCTCTTCCTCCTCCATGCCCATCTCGGCGATCTCGCGCAGGCGCTCGACCACCCGGGCGTTGACGCTGCCCTTGGGGAAACGGCCCTTCTCGTCCGGGCTGCCGGCATCCTCGCCCACCAGGAGGCTCAACGCCTCATCGGCCTGACGCACCGCGTAGACATGGAACTGGCCGTTGCGCACGGCCTGCAGCACGCGTTCGTCCAGCATCAGCGTGGCGACGTTGGCCTGCGGGATGATCACCCCCTGCTCACCGGTCAACCCGCGCGCTTCGCAGAGGCGGAAGAAGCCCTCGATCTTCTCGTTGACCCCACCGACCGCCTGCACCTCGCCGAACTGGTTGATCGAACCGGTGATGGCGAAGCACTGCTTGAGCGGCGTGCGCGACAGCGCGGAGATCAGGGTGCAGACCTCGCCCAGGGAGGCGCTGTCGCCGTCGACGTAGCCATAGGACTGCTCCAGCGCGATGCTCGCCGAGATCTCCAGCGGGAATTCCTGGGCATAGCGGCTGCCCAGGTAACCGGTGAGGATCATCACGCCCTTGGAGTGGATCGGCTGGCCGAGGTTGACCTCGCGCTCGATGTCGACGATGCCCGAGCCACCCGGGTACACGGTGGCGGAAATCCGCGCCGGCACGCCGAACGCCGAGTCGCCCACCTCCAGCACCGTAAGGCCGTTGCACTTGCCCACCGCTGCGCCGTCGGTGTCGATGAGGATGATCCCCGCCAGCATGTCGTCGAGGATGCGGGCCGACACCCGACCGGTGCGCGTGGCCTTGGATTTCAGCGCACGCTCGATGTGCTCGGCGTCGGTCACCTTCTCGCCGGCCAGCTGGCGCACGAAATCCGCCTCGCTGAGCAGCTGGAACAGGTCGCCGATCTTCGCCGAGAGGCGCTTCTGGTTTTCCGCCAGGCGCGCGCTATAGGTGGCCAGGCGCGCCACGGCAGCGGCGGAGAGCGGCGCCATGCCCTCTTCCGAAGTGCGGGTCTTGAGCAACTGGGCGAACTGTTCGAGGGTCTCTTCCGACAGCGGGATCTCCTCGTCGAAGTCCACCAGCACGCGGAACATCTCCTGGAAGTCCGGATCCAGGTCCTGCAGCGTGTAATACAGCTGGCGCGAACCGATGATCACCACCTTCAGCTGCAACGGAATCACCTGCGGCGTCAGGGTCACGGTGGCCAGGCGCCCCAGCTCGGCCAGGGGCGACTCCATCTTCAGCTGGCGCGAATGCAGTGCGCGCTTGAGCGCGTCCCAGACGAAGGGCTCGCTCAGCAGCTTCTCCGCCTCCAGCACCAGGAAACCGCCGTTGGCGCGGTGCAGCGCACCCGGGCGCAGCTGGCGGTAGCTGGTGTAGAGCGCGCCCTGGTCGGTGCCGTACTCGATGCGGCCGAACAGGTTGTCGTAGGTCGGGTGCGACTCGAAGACCACCGGCGCCCCACCGCTGGCCGGGTTGCCGACCACCAGGCTCGGGCAGTACTGCTCCTCGAGCATCTCGCGGCGCTGCAGGTCCGGCTTGTCGTCGAGCATCTGGTCGACCACGGTCTTCAGCAGGTTCACCTGCATGGCCTGCAGGTAGGCGATCACCCCGGCGTTCTCCGCGTACTTCTCGGAAAGCGGCGCCAGCAACGGCTGCAGGGCCTGGGTGATGGTCTCCTCGTTGAGCTGGCGCAGCAGGTTGCTGGACTCGCGCTTCCACTGCGGCAGGCTGGCCAGCTCCTCGTTGAGGCGCTCCTCCAGGCTGGAGATGTCCTCGTGGAAACGCTCGCGCTCGGCTTCGGGCAACTGGGCGAAGTCGGCCTCGTCCAGCGCCTTGCCATCCTTCATCGGGGTGAAGGCGATGTTGGCGCTGTCCCGGTAGAGCGCGACGTCCTTCTCCAGCGCCAGGCGCTCGATCACATCCAGGGCGCGGTCGTAGCGCTGGTTGAAGCCACGGTCGATGGCGCTCTTCTTCTGCTGGAAGGTCGGCGTCTCGAACACCGCCGGGAAGGTCGCCAGGAGGTTATCCACAAGCTGGCCGATATCGGTACTGAAGGCGCTCGCCTCGCCGGGCGGCAATTGCAGGGCGCGCGGCTCGCGCGGCTCGTCGAAGTTGTTGACGTAGACCCAGTCCATCGGCGTGGCCAGGCGCTTGCCCTCGGCCTTGAGGTAGCGCTGCACGAAGGAGAAGCGACCGGTACCGGGCTCCCCCATCACGTAGACGTTGTAGCCCGGGCGCGGCATGGCGACGCCGAACTGCAGGGCCTCCACCGCGCGCTCCTGGCCGAGCACGCCACGGAAGGGTTCGAGATCGTCGGTGGTGGCAAAGGCGAACTGCGTGGAGTCGAAGGGGCGGGTCAGCGCATCGGGCGCCAGGCGCAGGGAGGCGACGAGAGGATCGGGCATCGGAAATCCTTATTGGCGACGCGGAAACATGGCCGCATTCTGGCGCCGCCTTCGTCCGCGTTGCAAGGCGTTCCGCCCTTGGCGGAGCGCGGCGCGAGGCGCTTCGCAAAAGCGTGCGAGGGCTTGCGCAATCGCCCTTTCTGACCTTGCTTGACACCTGTGGCGGGCATCGCCAAAGCTCGCCCATCCCACTCCAAGGCGAAAGCGAGCAGCGCTGTTGAAACGGACCGTCTCCCTCCTGGCCCTCTGTACCTGCACGCACCTGATGGCGGCCCCCGCCATCCCCCCGCAAACCCTGCAGCGCCTGGCCGAAGACCCGTACTGGATCGCCCTCGGCCACTACGAAACCGGCAAGCTCGGCGGCTGGCGCAGCTACGTCGACGACGAGCACTTCTTCCTCGCCGAGACGGGCGACAGCGACCCGGCGGCCGAACTCACCGCCACGGTCGCGGCCCTGTACCAGGACGCCAGCCTCGGCGACCGCCACCCGCAATGCCGCTACCCGGCGCGCACCCGCTGGCTGCGCGAACGGCTGCAGCTCACCGAGCTGCCGGCCCCTGCCTGCAGCGAATTCGCCAGCTGGTACCGCGACATCAACCCCCACAGCACGGTGCTGATCTTCCCCGCGGCCTACCTCAACAGCCCCTCGTCCATGTTCGGCCACACCCTGCTGCGCATCGACCAGCCCGACGTACAGGAGAACAACACCGCCCTGCTCAGCTACGCCCTCAACTTCGGCGCCTTCATCGAGGGCGCCGACAACAGCATCCTCTATGCCTGGAAGGGCCTGATGGGAGGCTACCCCGGGCTCTTCGCCCTGGTGCCCTACCGCGACAAGCTCAAGGAATACAGCCGCCTGGAGAACCGCGACCTCTGGGAGTACCGCCTCAACCTCAGCGCAGAGGAAACCGGGCGCATGGTCGAGCACGTATGGGAGCTGCGCCAGGTCCGCTTCGACTACTTCTTCTTCGACGAGAACTGCTCCTACCGCCTGCTGGAACTGCTGGAGATCGCCCGCCCCGGCATCGAGCTCACCGGGCAGTTCCCGCTGACCGCCATCCCCACCGACACCGTGCGTGCCATCAAGGATGCCGGGCTGGTGGAGCGGATCGACTACCGCCCCTCGCGGGAAAAGGAACTGATGGCCCGCGCGGCGCCGCTGGACAGCGACGAGCAGGATTGGGTCCTGCGCCTGGCCGACGACGAGAGCCTGCTGGACGACCCGGCCTTCCGCGCGCTACCCGCACCGCGCCGCGCGCAGGTCCAGGACGCCGCCTTCCGCCTGGAGCGCTACCGCTCCACCGGCGAGGAGCGCAGCGGCGCACGGGCGCAGCGCAGCTTCCAGCTGCTGCGGGCGATCAACCAGAACCCGCCGCCCGCCCTGCAGGCCGAGCGCCCGCCGCTGCCCGAGGAAGGCCACGAATCACGCACCTGGCAACTGGGGCTCGGCAGCCGCGAGGACCGCGCCTTCGCCGAGTACGGCCTGCGCATGGCCTACCACGACCTCAACGACAACCTCGCCGGCTTCCCCCTCGGCGCGCAGATCGAGATCCTCCAGCTCAAGCTGCGCCAGTACGAGCAGAACCACTGGCAACTGCAGCAGCTGGATTTCGCCACCATCCGCTCGCTGACCCCGCGCACCCAGCTGCTGCAGCCCTGGTCCTGGCAGGTGGCCGGAGGCCTGGAGCGGGTACCTGGCAAGGATGGCGACGAGACGCTGGTGAGCCACCTCAACGGTGGCGTGGGCGGCAGCTGGCAATGGGGGGACGACACCCTCTACTACGCCCTGGCCACAGCCCGCGTGGAACACAACCCGGACTTCGGCGCCTTCGTCGCCGGGGCCGCCGGCTTCGACACCGGGCTGCTGTGGCGCAACGGCCTGGGCACCCTCAGCCTGGAGGCGGCCGGCGACTACTTCCACAACGGCGAGGTGCGCCGGCGCCTGTCACTCAACCAGCAATGGGAACTGAGCACCGACCTGGGCCTGCGCCTCTCTGCCGAACGCTCGTTCAGCCAGCTCGGCGGCAACGACAACCAGGTGATGCTGCAGCTGCGCTGGTACCACTACTGATTGAGGTAGTGCTCAGCGATGCCGCGCCCGGCGAACCAGCCCACCACGGCCTCGCGCTTGAGCAGGCGGGCGTAGACCGGCGCATTCACCCCACCACGGATAGGCTGCCCAAGCTCGACACCCGCGCCTTCCAGGCGCGCCAGCAACGCCTGGTCGTCGTGCTCGACCGCATGCTCCAGAGCCAGGCGCTGCAAGGCCGGCTCGGCCAATAGCCGGCCGTCTTCCAGCGCACCACGCCAGTCCTGCACCCGGGCGCTCATCCCCGCCCGCAGCCGCTGCGCCAGCCCAGCATCCTCGGCGGCCAGCGGGTCCAGCGCCTCGTCCAGCTCCAGGCCGGTGCCGTCGGCGCCCTCGGCAAAGGGGTCGCTGTAATACACCAGTTGGGCGAACAACCCCTCCAGATCGTCCGCCACCCGGGCGAAGGAATCCTCGTGCAGGCGCATGGGCCAGGCCGGCGGCAGCCCCTGGCTCCAGGCATAAACGGCGCCGAAATCCTCGCCCGGCTCGACACGGACATAAATGCGCTCCAGGTACTCGAAGCCGCCCACGGGCAGGAACGCCAGGCGCCCGTCCCACTCACGGCCCTCCTCCTCGGCGAACGCCCGAGCGCCCTCCTCCTCGTGCTCGACCCAGCCCCACAGGTCGTGGTAGCCGTCACTGCCGGGGAAGAACAGCTCGCTCAGGGAAAAGGGATGCAGATGGCCCTGGTAGTCCACCTGGAAGTCGTAATCGAGGCGGCCGCCAAAGGCGACACGCCACAGCCGCACCAGGGTCGGCGGCAGCGGGCGACCCAGGCGCTGCTCCACCTCGGCCAGCTCGGCATCGGTGATCGGCGGCCGCGCCTGGTGGATGATGCGCCCGGCGAAGGGCGCCAGCCCGTGTTGGCGCAGGCGTTGCAGTTCGTCGTGGGTGAACATCAGCCCCGCCCTCCCGGCTGCATGCGCGCAACCAGAACCGGGCCGATGCCCCGCAACGGGTCCAATGCGCGCGAGGGGTAAACGCAGGGTTCTCCCACCGCGCAACAGGTGCGCAGCGGCTCGGAGGATTGGATAAGGCTCATGGGCGGTCCTTGCTCGGCAGGGTTGCGAAAGGCGCAAAGGATAGCCGAGCCCAACTGAAGTCGCGCCCGCACATGCATCCCCACCGAATGGGCATGACCGCTGCGTAGGGTGGAGGTCGCCTTTTACCTCCACCGAGCGGAGTCGAGCCCGTACGGCAACCCAGCCCCTCAGCCGCCCGCCAGGTCCTTCCACTCCAACCCGAACCGCCCCAGGTACTTGCGCAACCGGTCCGCATCATTGGGCTGCGCCTTGGCCCGGCGCGAGACGTCGTAGAGCAGCCGCCCCGCCTCGGACAGGCTGCTCGCCTCGCGGCACACCGCGACCACCGCCGCCAACTGCAGGCGGTCGAAGCGGTCCAGCTCCACCACCCGCTCGCCGAGCAGCCTCGCCAGGCCGTCATCCGCCTGCCCCTGGGCGCCCCAGGCGTAGCGCAGGCGGTCGATCTCCTCCTGCACCAGCGCCTCGTCGATGCGGCCGCTGTCGGCCAGGGTCGCCATGCGCGTGATCGAGGCCGACAGCTCGCGGAAGTTGCCCGCCCAGCGCGCCTCCCCCGAGCAGGCAAAGGCCAGGTAGCGGCGCCGCGCCTCGGCGTTGAAGCGCACCATGCGCCCCTGCTCGCGGGCGTGGCGCTCCAGTTCGAAATCGATGTTCGGCTCGATGTCCTCGCGGCGCCCGGCCAGGCCCGGCAGCTCGAAGGTCCAGAGGTTGATGCGGGCATAAAGGTCTTCGCGGAACAGCCCCTCGGCCACCCGCGTGCGCAGGTCGCGGTGGGTGCCGGCGATCAGCAGGAAGTCGCTTTCCACTTCGCGGTCCGCCCCCATGGGGAAGAAGCGCTTCTCCTCGATCGCCTTGAGCAGCATGGCCTGCTCGTCCAGGCCCAGCTCGCCGATCTCGTCGAGGAACAGCATGCCGCCGTCCGCCGCCCGCAGCAGGCCGTCGCGGGCGTTCTGCGCGCCGGTGAAGGCGCCCTTGATATGGCCGAACAGCGCCGACATCGCGCCGTCGCCGCGCAAGGTCGCGCAGTTCACCTCGACGAAGCGGCCCTTGATCTGGTGGCGCGCATCCTTCAGCTCGAAGATGCGCCGCGCCAGGAACGACTTGCCCGCCCCGGTCGGCCCCACCAGCAGCATCGGTGCGCGGGAGCGCAGCGCCACCCGCTCGATCTGCTCGATGCTGCGGTTGAACGCCATGTTGCGCGTGGCGATGCCGGACTTGAGCAACGCCAGGCTCTCCAGTTGCTCACGCTGGAAGCGCGAGGCGATACGGTCGTAGCGCGACAGGTCCAGGTCGATCAGCGAGTGGGTGCCGATGGCGTGGCGGTCCTCGTCGCGACGCCGGGCCGGCGAGGTCTGCACCAGCCGCGCCGGCAGGTAGCGCGCCTCGGTCAGCAGGAACCAGCAGATCTGCGCCACGTGGGTGCCCGTGGTGATGTGCACCAGGTAGTCCTCGCGCTCGGTGTCGAAGCGGTAGGCGCTGACGAAGTCATGCAGCGCGCCATACACCTCCTCGAAGTCCCAGGGGTTGCGCAGCGGCATCTCGTGCAACACCACCTCGGTCTGCGGCGAAACCTGCTCCACATCGCCCTTGATGCGCTGGGCCAGCCCCAGGTCGCGGGCGTCGCTGCCGTGGATCAGCTCCAGCCGGTCCACCAGCAGGTCCGGCTGCTGGCACAGGCCGACACTGGGGCGCCATTTGTTCCAGCGCTCGGCGCCCTTGCCCATGCGATCCAGGGTCGCGCCGACGAAGCCGATGGCGACGGTCTTGCGGGCCATGCTCACTCCTGCGCCACGGTGACCAGCAGCGGCGACTCGAAGATCGCCACCGGCGAGATCACGGTCTCATCCAGCGGGACGGCCTGGCCGTAGCGCTCGCGCATCTTCGCCTTCACCACCGGCGAACTGAGGTCGAAATCGCGGATGCGCTGCAGCTCGCCCAGGCGCAGGCCGAGGGTGCGCTCGTAGAGCTTCCACACCAGCTCCGAGCAATACAGGCGCGCGTCGTTCCACTCGAAGGCCAGGTCATAGCGTCTTCCACGCATGCCCTCCGCCAGCTCGCGCATCTGCACCAGCGCATCGCGGGTCAGCAGCTCGTCGGCACGGGCCAGGCGCTTGATCACGTAATGGCCGCCTTCGCCCCGGGCGATCCAGTGCTGCAGCGGCACGTACTGCACCGTCGCCCCCGCCTCGAACACCTGCAGCGTGCCGTTGCGCGCCAGCACCAGCCCCATGTGGCTGTAGCGCGAGTGGGTGGCCTGCTGCACCGCCAGGCTCTGCGCCGAGCGCGACTGGTGGAAGATGATGTCGCCCTCCTGCACCTCGGGCAGCGGCACCGCCCGGGCCAGGCCGGCGAGCAGGCTGAAGATTAGAAATAGTGAAAAGCGCATGGCATGTCCTTGTCGAGGGCGCATCAGTGAAGGCAAGTTTATCCAAAAATATAAATTCGTATATCCATGAATATGAATATCCCGGAAGACTGCCACCATGAAAGTCCCCGAATTCAGCGCGCATAAAAATTAAATACTTATAAATCAATTAGTTAAAAATTTATCCGAGCCACGAAAACGAAACTGGCACGCCGCTCGCTATATCCCTCTCGACCGCATCGCTGATGCAGCCCACGGGCAGGGGTTCCAACCCCGCCGGTGCCCGAGCCCACCCCTGGTGTCGGCTTCGTGCATGCCGCTGCAGCAGCGAAGGTCGATGGCGCGGTAGCTCAGGCCGGTAGAGCACTCCCCTCCAAGGAGCCGTCGCAGGTTCGAATCCTGCCCGCGCCGTTCGATAGCTCAGTCTGGTAGAGCAGCCATCCTCGGATGGCCTGACGCGGGTTCGAGTCCCGCTCGAACACTGCCCTTTCACGGCAGCTACTCAATGGAAGCAACACCCCGCCGGTGCGGCGAAGGGACAGGCGCGAAGCGGCCAGGATGGTCGGAACCGCCAGGGACCCGAAGCCACCGCCGGCCCGCCTGGTACGAGGACCGGGTTTGCGACAAGTCAGGCGCTGGCCGAAGGAATCGGCCGAGAAGGACCGGATGTCCACAGCGCCTGCCTCTCGCAGGCTCCCTCCTCGCCACTCGGCAGGCCGGCCAGCACCGGCACCCCGGACAAGATGAAGAAGGAAGAAAGGAATGAAACTGCTGAAGCGATTCAACGTGAAGAAAAACGAGCGCGGCCTGCTGTATTCCGAGGGCGATTTCGTGGCGGTCCTCGAGCCGGGCACCTATCGCCATCTGGACCTGGGCAACCGCCTGAGCGTGGAAACCTTCAGCCTGAACACCCCCCAGTTCGAGCACCGCCTGGCTGGCTACCTGCGCCAGTCCGAGCCCGAACTGGTCGAGCGCTACTTCACCCGCATGGACCTTGCCGAGAACGAAGCGGGCCTGCGTTACGAGGACGGCGTTCTGGTGGAGATCCTGGCTCCGGACAGCCGTCGGCTGTACTGGAAAGGCCAGACCGAGCAGCGCCTGGAGCGCATCGACCTGGGTCAGGACTACCGCGTGGCAACGGCACTGCTGCAACAGCTGCAGGGCAATCTGCGGGGCCGCAGCGTGATCGGCGCCGAAGCGATCCTGGTGGCGCAGGTGCCGGCCTACCAGGTCGGCGTACTCAAGGTCGATGGTGCGATAATCGAACTGCTGCCGGCGGGCACGCATGGCTTCTGGCGCTACAACCGCCAGGTGAACGTGGAGCTGATCGATATGCGCACCCAGGCACTGGAAGTCAGCGGCCAGGAGATCCTCACCCGCGACAAGGTGAGCCTGCGCCTGAACCTGGCGGCCAACTGGCGCTACAACGATGTGCTGATGGCGTTCTCGCAGCTTTCCAAGCCGCTGGAGCACCTGTACCGCGAGCTGCAATTCGGCTTGCGGGCGGCGGTGGGAACACGCTCGCTGGACGAACTGCTGGAGAACAAGCAGGTGATCGACGAATCCGTCGGCGCCTACCTGAAGGAGCGCATGGCCGGCACCGGCATCGAGGTCAGCGGCCTGGGCGTGCGCGACATCATCCTGCCCGGCGAGATGAAGACCCTGCTGGCCCAGGTGGTGGAGGCCGAGAAGGCCGCACAGGCCAACGTGATCCGCCGTCGCGAAGAGACCTCGGCGACCCGCTCGCTGCTGAACACGGCCAAGGTGATGGAAGACAACCCCACCGCCCTGCGCCTCAAGGAGCTGGAAACCCTGGAGCGAGTGGCAGAACGAATCGACCGCATCTCGGTATTCGGTGGCCTGGATCAGGTATTGAATGGACTGGTAACGCTGAAGCAGGCCTGAGCAAGGCCTGCCCGGCGGAGGAGAAGGTTGCGTGAAGAGCAACAAGCAACGCCGCCGGGAAATCCGCGAGGCACGTGAGCGACGCAAGGCATGGAAGGCCCAATCGGCCAGACGGCCCACAGGCCAGAAACCACCGCCCGGCAGCTTTCCGGTCAACCGAGCCAACCTCGCGCCCTACAACAGCTACGGCGCCCCGGATTTCATCCGTCGAGGCTGGTACGAGGACCTGGATTTCAGGTGCCACGATTGCGGTATCGAGCAGACCTGGACGGCCGCCCAGCAGAAGTGGTGGTACGAGGACTGCAAGGGACAGGTGTTTTCCACGGCGACACGTTGCCGCGCCTGCCGACTGAACAAACGAATTCGCGATGGCCGGGTACGACCCACTCCCGGCCAGCACGCAACGCATAGAAGCGAGTAACGACATGAGCAACGAAACCTTCCAACTGCTGGAAGTCGCCGACGGCAAGCCGATCAAGCTCTGGACCCAGGGCGTACCGGTGGAGGACGACGCGCGCAAGCAGCTGATCAACACCGCGAAGATGCCCTTCATCTTCAAGCACCTGGCCGTGATGCCGGACGTGCACCTGGGCAAGGGGTCGACCATCGGCAGCGTGATCCCCACCGTCGGCGCCATCATCCCGGCCGCCGTGGGCGTGGACATCGGTTGCGGAATGATCGCCGCGCGCACCTCGCTGACCGCCTCCGACCTGCCGGACAACCTGGCGGGCCTGCGTAGCGCCATCGAGAAGGCCGTGCCCCACGGGCGCAGCGTGTCCCGCGGTGGTCGGGACAAGGGCGCCTGGGAAGACGTGCCGGAGCTGGCGGACCACGCCTGGTCGGCCCTGGCCGGGCGCTTCAAGGTGATCACCGATAAGTACCCGCGCCTGGAGAAGACCAACAACCGCAAGCACCTGGGAACCCTGGGAACCGGCAACCACTTCATCGAGGTCTGCCTGGACGAGGCCCAGCGCGTCTGGTTCATGCTCCACAGCGGATCGCGCGGTGTGGGTAACGCCATCGGCAGCCTGTTCATCGAACTGGCCCAGGCCGATATGCGCCAGCACATCGCCAACCTGCCGGACCGCGACCTGGCCTACTTCGAAGAAGGCAGCCAGCACTTCGACGACTACGTGGAGGCCGTGGCCTGGGCCCAGGACTTCGCCAAGCAGAACCGCGCGATGATGATGCACGCCGTGATCGCGGCGGCGCGCCAGGTGATCACCAAACCCTTCGAGGCCAACCTGGAAGCGGTGAACTGCCACCACAACTACGTGCAGAAGGAGCAGCACTTCGGCCAGGAGGTCCTGGTAACCCGCAAGGGTGCGGTATCGGCGCAGAAGGGCCAGCTGGGGATCATCCCGGGCTCCATGGGCGCGCGCAGCTTCATCGTGCGTGGCCTGGGTAACGAGGAGGCGTTCTGCTCCTGCAGCCACGGTGCCGGTCGCACCATGAGCCGTACCAAGGCGAAGAAACTGTTCACCGTGGAAGACCAGATCCGCGCCACCGCCCATGTGGAATGCCGCAAGGACGAGGACGTGATCGACGAGATCCCCATGGCCTACAAGGACATCGACGCCGTGATGCATGCCCAGCGCGAGCTGGTGGAAGTGGTGCATACCTTGCGGCAGGTGGTGTGCGTAAAAGGTTGAAAAGCTATCTGCGCTGACTGCCTCGCCAACGTTTTTAAACATTCATGAAGGGGCGACTCATGCTGCAGAAACTGGAAAGCCGCCGGGTGAAAGAACTCCAGGCCCGCCTCGACGAAGCCGGCAGCGTCTTCGATTTCGTCGTGCTGGGCCTGGATGTGACCGCCCGCCCCGGCGAGGCCGAGCACAAGGATGCGCTGCGGGTGCTGTTCGAAGGCATCCGCGAACGCGCCCAGGCATGGCGCCGCAAACTGGTGGAACAACACCCACAATACGCCAACCAACCCTGGCCGGAGCTGATCCCGGACCTGGCGCGGGCCCACCCGCAGGCCCTGGATGCCGCGCGCATCGAGGACCTGGCCCGGGACGACGGGCCGCTGTACCGGGCCCTGGTCGGCCCGCCCTACGGCACCACGCTGCAGGTGGAGGACTTCCGCGAATGGCGCAAGGTCCTGCGCCTGCACGCCGATGAGGGGATGCAGGTGCTGGACTGGGTCGGCAACGCCGACGACGACCCCCAGCGCAGCACCTGGAGCCGCTACTTCGATGACGGCAAGGAATGGTGGGGCATCTGGTGCCTCACCCTGTACAACCCGAGACGACGAACACTCAGCGCGCTGGCCGCCAGCGCCACCGATTGAAGCAGTAAGGGAACCAACGCAATGACCAGCGACCACCGCCATCCCCTCCCCGCCGCCATGCGCGAGCGGGTGCTGGAGGAACTGCAACGGGTCGAGCGCGAGCGCAACGTCACCGTGCTCTACGCCTGCGAATCCGGCAGCCGCGCCTGGGGCTTCGCCTCCAGCGACAGCGACTACGACGTGCGCTTCGTCTACGTCGAGCAGCCCGACTGGTACCTGCAGGTACGCGAGCCGCGCGACGTGATCGAGCGCCCGCTGGACGACGAGCTGGACGTCAGCGGCTGGGAACTGCGCAAGGCCCTGCGCCTGCTGCGCAACTCCAACCCCACGCTGCTGGAGTGGCTCGACTCGCCCCTGGTCTACCGCCAGGACGACGCCGCCACCGCGCGCCTGCGCGAACTGGCCGAAGCCTTCTGGTCGCCCCGGGCCGTGCGTCACCACTACCTGTCCATGGCCAAGAAGAACTTCCGTGGTTACCTGCAAGGCGACGAGGTGCGTTTCAAGAAGTACCTCTACGTCCTGCGCCCGCTGTTGGCGGTACGCTGGCTCGACCAGGGCCGTGGCCGCCCGCCGATGCCCTTCGAGGACCTGCTGGTGACCCTGGACGACCCGACGCTGCTGGCGGAGATCGACGAGCTGCTGCAGCTCAAGCGTGCCGCCACCGAAGCCACCCACGGCCCGCGCCGCGAGGTGCTGCACGCCTTCATCGAGGCCCAGCTGGCCAGCGCCGGCGACGCCCCGCAACTGCCGCGCGGCCAGGGGGACGACGCCCTGCTGGATGAATTCATGCGTCACTGCGTGCACACCCACGCCACCTGAGGCCATCGCATCAATGGAGAACAGCTGAAATGGACTTCAAACCCTTCACCGGCCTGCTGCTCCTGGGCCTGACCACCGGCCTCGCCGCCCAGGAGCGCCAGGTGCTGGACACCCTGCCCCTGGACGCCACGACGGCCTACGAGCTGTCACTGCCCGCCTGCACCACGGCGCCCTGCCCATTCGAGCTGCGCCTGTTGAAAGACGGCCGCCCACTCGGCGCCACGGTGGCGCTGCCCTGGGCAGCGACAGCGACACCGGCCAGCCAGGCAGCGCCCGATCCCCTGTACGGCGCCGGCACGCCCCTGGAGGCTGGCGCAGCGCCCAGGGTGTGGATAACCGGCGAGGAAGAGGGGCAGGTCAGCGCGGCCGCTCGCCTGCTGCGGCTGGCGGATGGCACACCCGCGTTGCTGGTCAGCCAGATGGGCGGCTTCGAACACCCCAAGCGCCACCACGCCCTGTACCTCGCCACGCCCCAGGGCCCGCACCTGGCCTGGTCCCACGACGAAGCCCCGGGGCCGAACCAGAGCTGGGTGCTGGCACCCACGGGCGACGGCCCTGTGCTGCTGGTGCACGAGCGTGCCGCCGCGATCGACGCAGCGGACCGCCTGGAGGCGCGCAGCCTGACCTGGCACCCGGATCGCACGGCCTTCACCGAGGCGATGGCACCGCCCTCACCGGCCCTGCGCGCCGTGGTCGCCGAACGCCACCCCAGCGCCATGGCCGCCCAGGCCGCCCGGGACCAGCAGGATGGCTGCCTGGCAGCCTACGCGGTCATCGATACCGGCGCGCCGGCAGCGGCCCGCTACGCCCTGGCACAGGTGGCGGAAAGCGACGCCGAAGCCCAGGCGGAAACCACCCGCCTGCACGCCTGCGCAGCGACCCTGCGCCCGGAGACCGTGCCGCTGGCACAGCTATTGACCACTCCCGCACCGAAGCCATGAGCCGGCGGGAAGCGGATGAGGCCTGATCCCCCTCCAAGGAGAACCCAATGAACACCACACAATGGCTCGCCCATTGGCGGGACCAGCTACGCGCAAAACAGGCAGCGGGCGAGTACACCGACTGGCTGCGGTACCGGCTGGACGAAGCCGAAACCGTACTGGCCAATGGGACCGTCATCACGGCCCGCGAATTGCCGCTGCAACGCAACGGCTTCATCCGCGAGGGCGTGCTGCGTCGCCAGCTGGAGCGCGAGGATGAAACCGCCCTCGCCTACTGCCTCGTCTGCCTGAACGACCCGGTGGCGAGCCTGCGCGAACTGGCCCGGGCCGAACTGGAGCGCCGGCAACCCAACGCCACGGCCGAAGGCCTGCTGGACAACCTCGACCTGCTGCTGGACCTGCAGCGCAAGCAGCGCGCCGACCACAGCGTGGCCCTGGAGCGCATCCGCGCGCGCCTGCGCGAGCCCGCTCTGCGAGGCAGCGTGCGGGCGGCATTGCCAGGCCTGCGCGGCCAGGAAGCCCGCTTCGTCTTCGACGCCCTGGCAAACGAAGAACAGCCGGATGCCGAGCTGATCGACAAGGCCCTGGGGCACCCCGACCCGGCACTGCGTGCCCGGGTCATGGACAGGCTGGGTCGCCTGCCGGCGGAATCCGCCGCACCGCTCTGGCGGCTGGCCCTCTCGGACCGCAACGGCCGCCTGCGCGCCAGGGCGCTGTACGCGTTGATCAAGGCCGAGCCCAATGCACCGGAACTGCACGGCTGGCTGGAAACGGCCCTGCTGGACGTCTCGCCATCGGTGCGCGACCTGGCCCGCTGGGCCGCGCCGCGCCACGGCGTCGATGCGGCGTCCGTGGTACGCCGGGCGCTGGCGCTGGTCCCGGTGGACAGGGCGCGCTGGCACGGCGTGCTCGGCCAGGCCGCCGAGCTGCGCCTGGAGGAGGCCGTGCCCCTGGCCCGCCAGGCGCTCGCCTCGCCCTTGCCGTCGGTCCGCCGCAGAGGCCTGCAGGTGCTGGTGGAACGGGTTCCGGAGCAGGCCGGCAATGCCTGCCTCGCCCTGCTGGAAGACCGCGCGCCGGGTGTGGTCGTCGAAGCGCTGCAGGCCCTGGAGCGCCTGTGCCACCCGGCGTTCGAACCGGCACTCCGGGCCGCGATGACACGCCTTGCCGCAACCGACATTGCCGGCAGTCTTCGCCTCAGCCGGATGCTCCCTGCCCACACCCAACTGGAGGCACTGCTGGACGGGCTCTGCGAGACGCCGCAAGCATCGCGCGAACCCTGGTTGCAGGCGCTGCGCGCCTGGCGCCACGGGCAGAGAAGGCGCGTCAACTGGACCAGCACGACCCTCCTCAAGGCCCGACTGGAGAGCCTGCGCGGCAAGCAGTTGATGCCGGAGGAAGAACTGTCGGCGCTGATGAGGGCGCTGTAGCGAACCATGAACAAGGACGACCAGGACACATGACCAACAAGACCAAGGGCCCGGCAAGAACCCCCGCCAGGTGCAGCCTGCAGGCCTGGTTCGCCCGCCGCGCGCCGGTAACGGTGCTGCTGCGCCGTGGCCCCAGCGATTGGGTGCGGATGATCCGCTGGGATCTGAGGGACGACAGCTTCGAGGCTGGCCAGTGGTTCCGCGGCGCCATCGCCACGGAGCAATGCGACCTGTCGGAAGATGGCGAGCTGTTCCTTTACCTCGCTCGGCGCGAGGGACGACGCTACTGGCCCGAGGATTACGGCCCTGTCTGGACAGCTATCGGCCGACCACCCCACTTCACCGCACTGGCGCTGTGGACTCACTCCGGATACGAGGGCGGTGGCGTTTTCAAAGATGTTCGCCAGGTAACGCTGAACATTGCCCAGCCTCGTGAGCGTCGAGCAGGCTCCGAACTGCCGTTGCTGGTGGAATCGAGCGGACGCTTTTCCAGTTGGGCACAGGCCTGTCTGCGCAGAGGCTGGCAGGCTCCAGATCGACCAGACGGAGCGGAAGCCAACCACAATTGGCAGGCCCAAACGCGCCTGATCAAGCAGCAGGACGAACTCATGCTGGTCTGGCAGAAACACCGGGCGCCTCGGTATCAGTGGCGGAATCACTTCACCTTGTGGAGAAACGGCGATCCCACCGCGCTCGGGGATGCCGACTTCGTCGACTTCGACAGCAGCGGCCGCCTGGTGATGGGGCGACAAGGTCAGGTACTGGTATGTCCACGCCCCATAGAAAGCCTCGAATGGACGCAACTGGCTGACTTCTCCGGCGAGCACCCGGAACCCGTACAACCGACTGAAATGGCCATGACCTGGCCAACCGCCCCAGGCGGAAGCAACTGATTGGAACACCGAACCATGAACACGGATCTTCTCGAACTCGACGGCGCCATCGGCGGTGGCCAGATCCTGCGCAGCGCGCTGAGCCTGTCGATGATCAGCGGGCGCGCCTTCCGCATCCGCAATATCCGCGCGAAGCGCAGCCGACCGGGCCTGTTGCGCCAGCACCTGACGGCCGTGCTGGCGGCGGCCGAGATCAGCGGCGCCGAGGTGGAGGGCGCGGAGCTGGGCTCGCAGACGCTGCGCTTCACGCCGGGCCCCCTTGGCGCGGGTGACTACCGCTTCGCCATCGGCAGTGCGGGCAGCTGCACCCTGGTGCTGCAGACCCTGCTGCCGGCGCTGCTGTTCGCCGACGGGCCGAGCACGCTGGAAGTCAGCGGCGGCACCCACAACCCGCTGGCGCCGCCGGTGGACTTTCTCCAGCGCGCCTGGCTGCCATTGCTGCGCCGCATGGGCGCCGAGGTGGAGCTGGAGCTGCTGCGCCATGGCTTCATGCAGGCCGGGGGCGGGGTGGTGCGGTTGCGCATGGCGCCCGGCGAACTGCGCCCGCTGCACCTGGAACCGCCAGGGGCCGTACTGAAGCGCCAGGCCCGTGCGCTGCTGGCCGGGGTGCCCGGGCATGTCGGCGAGCGCGAGCTGCAGCGGGTGGCCAAGCGCCTGGGCTGGCGTGACGACGAGCTGCACCTGCAGTTCATCGACAATGACCAGGGGCCGGGCAATGCCCTGCTGCTGGAGATCGGCTGCGCGACCCTGACCGAGGTGTTCAGCGCCTTCGGCCAGCCCCGCCTGGGTGCGGAGCGAGTCGCCGACCTGGCGGTGGACGAGGCCCGTGCCTGGCTGGCTTCTGGCACCGCGGTGGGCGAGCACCTGTCGGACCAGCTGCTGCTGCCCATGGCCCTGGCCGGCGGTGGCAGCTTCAGCACCCTGGTGCTCAGCGACCACCTGGTGAGCAATATCGAGGTGATCCAGCAATTCCTGCCCGTCCGCTGTCAGATACAGAGTAAGCGGCAGGATTTCCACGACATCGCCATCACGGCGGTTTGACGAAACCACGACATCCTCCCGCCGATACTTGCACCAGGCCGCCTCTCCCCGGGGTGGCCGCCGCAATGAAATCAGCGCATGTACGCCCGGGTAACGGGCGTACGGGAGTCGAACATGGCGTCATTCCGCGCCGCCCTTGCCATCCCCCTCCTCCTCGGCTGCGCCCTGCTGGCCGGCTGCGAGAGCACCCACCAATACCTGATCGCCGAAGGCTACCCACCGGCCTTCGCCGACGGCTTCCGCGACGGCTGCAGCAGTGGCCGCCAGGCGGCAGGCGTGATCACCGGCGCCTTCCGCAAGGACGTGCCGCGCTACCTCAAGGAGCGCACCTACGCCGAAGGCTGGGGCGACGGCTTCGAGCAGTGCAAGGAGCAGGTGCGCAGCGAAGAGCTACGGGAGTTCCACGAGCAGGTATCCAAGGATCGCGACGAGGACTGGGAGCGCGACAAGCGCCGGGCCATGGATCGTGCCCTGACCGGGCATTGAGCCGACGTATCGCCCCGCCAAGGGAGCCCGCCAGCCAACGCGGCAATCCCTGTAGGGGTGATTTCAATGGCGCTGTCTGTGTTGAGTGCTGCTGGAAGATTTCGAGTTCAGGTGATTGCCGAGCTTTGCTAATGGTTTCTGTTTCGCCTCGCCGGGCGAGTCCCTTTTCCAATCGCTGGAACGCCAGCCCGGTGAAAAGGAACCAAAAAACGTGCCCCTGCATACGGCCCGACTATGTCGGGTTCCCTCGCTCCATCATCGGCCTCCTGAAAGGGGCGTTTGGCCGCTGCTCCAACGTCGAAGCTCACGACTTCACATTGATGTGCGCATCACCACTGGGTGCGCACTGCGGCTGGCGGCCTTCGTAGGATGGCGTAGAGCGAAGCGAAACCCATGCGGTGGGCGTGATAGGGAGCCAACCGGAAGCACCGTGCTTGAGGCTTCGCATCGAGTGCACGACAGCTAGCGCAGACCGAGCCATCGATCCCCCGTTCGCGCAGCCCGCCGCCATTCTTTCGGCTCCCCTGTTAGTTTCGGATTTCCTGAACTAAGTATTTAGCCTTTCCTATTCTTTCGCGGTCCGCGCGCGCCACAGAATCGCCCATCGCGCCGCAGAGCGCGCGGCCCTCCCCGGGCCACCCGTGAATCCTTTGACTGCCCAAGCCCGCCACAGCCGTGGCGTAACCACAAGAAAGGGTCGGCCCAGCCGCCCCGACCGAGCTTGTCAGAGGACCGCCCCATGCGCCGTGCATCACGCCCCCGCCCGTTGCATCTCCCCCTACCGGCTCCGCTGACGACAATCGCCTGACCGCCCGGCACGCCTGCCGCGCCCGTCGGCCTGCGTGCCGGGTGCGTCCCCGACCGGGATACGCCCATGCGACTCGAACTCTTCCGCACCCTCTGGGGCTACACTGCGCCCCGCGCCCAGGCCCTGGAGGAACTGCGCGCCGCCGGCTTCGACGGCATGGAGGCGCGCCTGCCGCTGGACGCCGCCGAGCGCCGCGCCTTCGCCGGCCTGCTGCGCGACAACCAGCTGGCCTACATCTGCACCCTGTTCACCGCCTACGACGTGCTGCCGAAGCAGGCCGCACAGCCCGACGAGCACCTGGAGGACCTGGCCCGCAAGCTGGACCTGGCCGCCGAGCTGCAGCCGCGTTTCGTCAACCTGCTGGCGGGCAACGACCGCTGGCCGCTGGCGATGCAGGTGGACTTCTTCGGCCGCGCCCTGGAGGTCGCCGCCGGCCAGGGCCTGGCCTGCTGCTTCGAGACCCATCGCGCCCGCTCGCTGTTCAACCCCTGGGTCACCCTGGAGCTGATCCGCCAACTGCCGGAGCTGCGCTTCACCAGCGACATCAGCCACTGGGTGGTGGCCTGCGAGCGCCTGCTGGACGACCCCGAGGACGACCTCGGCCCCTTCGTCGAGCGTGTGCACCACATCCAGGCGCGGGTCGGCTACGACCAGGGGCCGCAGGTGCCCCATCCCGCCGCTCCCGAATACGCCGCCGCGCTGGACTTCCACGAGCGCCACTGGGAGGCGGTGTGGCGATCGCAGCAGGCACGCGGCTACGCCGTGACCACGCTGACGCCGGAGTTCGGCGCGGACGGTTATCTGCATCACCTGCCCTTCACCAACATGCCGGTCGCCGACCTCTGGTTCCTCAACCAGTGGATCGGCCAGCGCCAGCGCCAGCACTTCCAACGCCTCTTCGGCTGAGACGGAGCCACGACATGCACGCACAGGACACGGCCAGCAGTGCCTTCACCTCGATCCCGGTCATCGACATCGCCGGGCTGTTCAGCGAACGCCTGGGAGACCGCCAGGCGGTGGCGCAGGCCCTGGGCAAGGCGGCCCGCGAGGTGGGTTTCCTCTATATCCGCAACCACGGCATCGCCGCGGCACGCATCGACGGCCTGCGCCAGGCCGCACGGGACTACTTCGCCCAACCGCTGGACGCGAAGATGCGCCACTACATCGGCACCTCCGAGAGCCACAAGGGCTTCGTGCCCGAAGGCGAGGAGGTCTACTCCAAGGGCAAGCCGGACCACAAGGAAGCCTTCGACATCGGCTACGAGGTCAGCCGCGACGACCCGCTGTTCCTCGCCGGCACCCCGCTGCTGGGGCCCAACGACTGGCCGGGCGTTCCCGGCTTCAAGGACGCGGTGCAGGCCTACTACGCCGACGTCTTCGCCCTCGGCCGCAGGCTGTTCCAGGGCTTCGCCCTGGCCCTCGGGCTGCCGGAGGACTACTTCGACGCCATGGTCAGCCGCCCGCCGTCCAAGCTGCGCCTGATCCACTACCCCTTCGACGAGGCCGCCCAGGACGCCCCGGGCATCGGCGCCCACACCGACTACGAGTGCTTCACCATCCTGCTCGCCGACAAGCCGGGCCTGGAGGTGATGAACGAGGACGGTGCCTGGATCGACGCGCCGCCCCTGGATGGGGCCTTCGTGGTGAACATCGGCGACATGCTGGAGGTGATGACCGCCGGCGCCTTCGTCGCCACCTCGCACCGGGTGCGCAGCGTGCGCGAGGAGCGCTACTCCTTCCCGCTGTTCTACGCCTGCGACTTCCACACCCAGATCCGCCCGCTGCCGCAATTCGCCGGTGACGGCGCCCAGGCCTACGAGGAGATTGCCATCGGCGAGCACATGTGGGCCCAGGCCTTGCAGACGTACCAGTACCTGCGCCGGCGCGTCGAAGCCGGCGAGATCGCCTTGCCGGAGCGGGCGCGCAAGCCCTCCAGCTTCGGCCACCTGAAGAACCAGATGCAGCCGTCCTGAGCCGCACACATCCGCTGACCAGAGGAGCACCACCCATGAAGCCTTCCACCGCCCTGCGTTCCACCGCCCTCGCCGCCGCGCTGCTGGCCGCCGGCCTTGCCCAGGCCGACGTCGGCGTCGCCACCCCCGGCCAGCTCAAGGTCGGCATGGACATCACCTACCCGCCCTTCGAGTCCTACGAGGGCGACAAGGTGGTGGGGTCCGACCCGGACCTGGCGCAAGCCCTGGCCAAGCAGTTGAAGCTGGACGTCGCCTACGTCAACACCAAGTTCGCCGGGCTGATCCTCGGCCTCAATGCCCGCCACTTCGACACGGTGATCTCCGGCATGTACATCACCCCGGAACGCACCGCCCAGGCGCTGGCCATCCCCTACGCGCAGACCGGCGCCTCGATCCTGGTCAAGGCCGACGCCGAGGCCAGGCCGCAGACCCCGGAAGAGCTGTGCGGCCTCAAGGTCGGCCTGCAGCAGGGCACCACCTGGGTCACCCAGCTGCAGGAGCTGTCCTCCAGCTACTGCACCGCCAACGGCAAGGGCGCCATCACCGTCAGCGAGTACCCCTCCGCCCCCGAGGCCACCCAGGCGATGATCTCCGGCCACATCCAGGCCCAGGTGGAGATCGCCGGTGCGGCGAAGCAGATCGCCGAGCGCTCGCGCCAGCGCGTGGTGGTCAGCACCCCGGGGCTGATCTACAAGCAGACCCTCGGCATCTATGTGCAGAAGGACAACAAGGCGCTGCACGATGCCCTGCTCACGGCCCTCGCCGGCGCCAAGGCCAGCGGCGAGTACGCCGCGATGCTGAGCAAGTACAGCCTCGAGGCCCCCGCCGCCAATTGAGAGTGACGGCGGCGCCGCGCCAGGGCGCCGCCCCGTTTCCCGCTACACGGGCCCGCCCTCGCAGGGCGGGTCGACCGAGGTGCCCATGCAATTCGAATGGTCGTATTTCTTCTCGCTGTTCTCGCTGGTCGATTTCTGGAAGGCCTGCGTCACGGTGATCGAACTGAGCACCCTGGCCTGGTTCATCGGCATGGTCCTGGGCTTTCTCCTGGCCAGCGCCAGGCTCTCCTCGCTGCCACTGTTGCGGGTGCCGGTGGGCCTCTACATCTGGTTCTTCCGCAGCGTGCCGCTGCTGGTGCTGGTGGTGTTCGTCTACAACCTGCCGCAGCTGTTCCCGGTCACCGGCAAGCTGCTGTCCAACCCCTTCCTCGCCGGCCTGTTCGCCCTGGTGCTGACCGAGGCCGCGTACATGGCCGAGATCCACCGCGGCGGGCTGATCTCGGTGGCCAAGGGGCAGAAGGAAGCCGGTCGCGCACTGGCCATCGGCGGGCTCGGCATCCAGCGCCTGATCGTCATCCCGCAGGCCTTCCGCATCTCCCTGCCGACGCTGATCAACGAATACATCACGGTGGTCAAGCTGACCTCGCTGGTCTCGGTGATCTCCCTCACCGAGCTGCTGATGGTCGGCCAGCGCCTCTACGCGCAGAACTTCCTGGTGATGGAGACACTCTGCGCCGTGGCCGCCTACTACGTGCTGATCGTCACCCTGTTCGGCTGGCTGCTGGGCGCGCTGGAGCGCCGTCTCGACCTCTCCCGTCGCGCCCCGCAGACGCTGACCGCCGAGGCCTTAGCCGCCCTGCGCGGCACGAGCCAGCACCTCGCCGCCCGGGTGGCGCGCGCCACCGGCAAGGGCACGCCGCCGGCGCTGCAACTGCAGAACATCCACAAGCGCTACGGCCGCCACGAAGTGCTCAAGGGCATCGAGCTCAAGGTGGGAGCGGGCGAGGTGGTGTCGATCATCGGCCCGTCGGGCTCGGGGAAGACGTCGCTGATCCGCACCATCAACGGCCTGGAGAGCATCGACCAGGGCGAGATCGTGCTCTTCGGCGAAACCTACATCACCTCGGGCGACAAACCCGGCAACGCCCGCGTGCGCCGGGGCGTGCAGCACATCGGCATGGTGTTCCAGAACTTCAACCTGTTCCCCCATCGCACCCTGCTCGACAACGTCACCCTGGCGCCGCGCTACCACGGCCGCCTGCCACGCCAGGAGGCGGAGGCCCGCGCCTGCGCGCTGCTGGACAAGGTCGGGCTGCTGGCCCATGCGCACAAGTACCCGCACCAGCTTTCCGGCGGCCAGCAGCAGCGGGTCGCCATCGCCCGCGCACTGGCGATGGACCCGCAGATCATGCTGTTCGACGAGCCCACCTCGGCCCTCGACCCGGAGCTGGTGGGGGAGGTGCTGAAGGTGATCCGCGACCTTGCCAGCGAGGGCATGACGCTGGTGATCGTCACCCACGAGATGGAGTTCGCGCTGTCGATCTCCGACCGGGTGATCCTCATGGAGGACGGCCTGGTCCAGGTCGACGCCAGCCCGCAGGCGATCCGCGAGAACCGCGCCGGCGAGCGCATCCGCCGCTTCATGGGGTTGCCGGAGCAAGAGCAGCGCGCCAGCGCCTGACCCCAGGAGGCGGAAACGAGAAGGGCAGCCACCCGGGCTGCCCTTCTTCATCGCGGACGGGTCCGCTTCACCGGAGCTGCGCCGCGCGCCTCAGACCACGCCTTGCGCCAGCATGGCGTCGGCGACCTTGACGAAGCCGGCGATGTTGGCGCCCTTCACGTAGTTGATCCGGCCGTTCTCCTCGCCATGGGCGACGCAGGCGTGGTGGATGTTCTGCATGATGCCGTGCAGGCGCTGGTCCACCTCGCCGGCGCTCCAGTGCAGGCGCATGGCGTTCTGGCTCATCTCCAGGCCGCTGGTGGCGACGCCGCCGGCGTTGGAGGCCTTGCCCGGCGCGTAGAGGATGCCGGCCTCGATGAAGATATCCACAGCCTCCAGGGTCGAGGGCATGTTGGCGCCTTCGGCCACGCAGATGCAGCCGCCCGCCAGCAGGGTGCGGGCGTCATCGGCATCCAGCTCGTTCTGGGTGGCGCAGGGCAGCGCGATGTCGCAGGCCAGGTTCCAGGGGCGCTGGCCGGCGATGAAGCGCAGCCCGGCGCCCTGCAGTTCGCTGAGGCGCCCGCGACGCACGTTCTTCAGCTCCATCAGCGCATCCCACTGCTCCTGGGTGAGGCCGCCCTCGGCGAACAGGGTGCCTTCGGAATCGGACAGGGAGATCACCTTGCCGCCCAGCTCCATGACCTTCTGCGCCGCGTACTGGGCCACGTTGCCGGAGCCGGAGATGGCCACGCGCTGGCCGTCGAAGCCGCTGTTGCGGCCCTTGAGCATCTCCTGGGCGAAGTACACGCAGCCGTAGCCGGTGGCTTCCGGGCGGATCAGGCTGCCGCCGTAGGCCAGGCCCTTGCCGGTGAGCACCGAGGTGAACTCGTTGGACAGGCGCTTGTACTGGCCGAAGAGGAAGCCGATCTCGCGGGCGCCGACGCCGATGTCACCGGCGGGCACGTCGAGGTCGGCGCCGATGTGGCGGTACAGCTCGCTCATGAAGGACTGGCAGAAGCGCATGACTTCGGCATCGCTCTTGCCCTTGGGGTCGAAGTCCGAGCCGCCCTTGCCGCCGCCCATGGGCAGCGAGGTCAGGGAGTTCTTGAACACCTGCTCGAAGGCCAGGAACTTGAGCACGCCGAGGTTCACCGAAGGGTGGAAACGCAAGCCGCCCTTGTACGGACCGATGGCGCTGCTCATCTGCACGCGGTAGCCGCGGTTGACCCGCACGCGGCCGGCGTCGTCGACCCAGGGCACGCGGAACAGGATGGCGCGTTCGGGCTCGACGAGGCGCTCGAGGATGCCGCCCTGCAGGTAGCGCGGGTTGGCCTCGAGGAAGGGCCAGAGGCTGCGCAGCACTTCTTCCACGGCCTGGTGGAATTCGGGCTGGTCGGGGTCACGCCGTTTCAGGCGGGCAAGATAGTTGTCGACGGATTCGGTCATGGCGTCCTGGCCTGCTCGTTCTGTTCAAAAGGGCGCTGACTCTAGCAAGGAAAATGCGCCCTACAGAAGTGCAAAATGACGCTTTATTGAATCTTTTTGGTGCAAATCTATAAAAGCCGCCGAAAGCCATAGGGATAAACCGCTCTGAAACGGCGAATGACCGACGCTTCCACTGCACCTTGTCGGAGCGCTTGCAGCCCTCATATGGCGCACCCCGGCCACGCAGGGCTCCGGCGCGTTCCTCGCGGGCCTGCGGACAGCCTTTGTATCCACGCATGTCCAGGGGAGAACCCGGCTTCTTCGAACCAGTCATAGCGATGTGCCATTTCGGCACCCACTCCAGGAGCTCATCCATGTACCGCTCGCGCATGCGTCCTTCCCTCCTCGCCGCCACCACGGTCACCGCCCTGCTGCTCGCCGGCATCGGCCAGGCCCGAGCGGGTGTCGAGATGGCAGGCTCGGCCAGCAGCTATGACAACCTCGCCGCCGTGGATAGCACCTCCCACGGTGGCCAACTGACGGAGAGCAATATCAGCGTCGGCGATGTCAAGGAGATGCAGAAGCACATCAACAAGCTGAATCAGCTGAGCAGCGATCAGGCCGACACCCTCAGCGCCCTGAGGCGCCAGGTGGACGACCTCAAGAGCGACCTGGAGGAGCAGGGACGCAAGAGCGACCAGCTGCAACGCAGCCTGGACGACCTGGCCCGCAAGGTGAAGTAAGCCGGGAGCGGAAACGAAAACGGAGCCTTTCGGCTCCGTTTTCTTGTGCAGCCCACCCGGCGTCGACCGGGGGATGACCTCAGGTCACTGGGCCAGCTTCTTGTGACGCACGCGGTGCGGCTGGGCAGCGGCATCGCCCAGGCGCTTCTTGCGATCGGCTTCGTACTCGGTGTAGTTGCCTTCGAAGAACACCGCTTGCGAGTCGTCTTCGTACGCCAGGATGTGGGTGGCGACGCGGTCCAGGAACCACCGATCGTGGGAAATCACGATGGCGGCGCCGGGGAAGTCCAGCAGGGCTTCTTCCAGGGAGCGCAGGGTTTCGACGTCGAGGTCGTTGGACGGTTCGTCGAGCAGCAGGACGTTGCCGCCCTCCTTCAGGGTCAGGGCCAGGTGCAGGCGGCCACGCTCACCACCGGAGAGGTCCTTGACGAACTTCTGCTGGTCGCCGCCCTTGAAGTTGAAGCGGCCGACGTAGGTGCGCGACGGGATCTCGTAGTTACCGATGCGGATCTGGTCGGAGCCGTCGGAGATCTGCTGGAACACGGTCTTGTTGCCGTCCAGGTCGTCGCGGCTCTGGTCCACGCACGCGAGCTTCACGGTCTCGCCGATCTCGATGCTGCCGGAGTCCGGGGTTTCCTTGCCCATGATCATGCGGAACAGGGTCGACTTGCCCGCGCCGTTGCCGCCGATCACGCCGACGATGGCGCCCTTGGGCATGGAGAACGACAGGTTGTCGATCAGCACGCGGTCGCCGTAGCCCTTGGTGACGTTCTTGAACTCGATGACCTTGTCGCCCAGGCGCGGACCGGCCGGGATGTAGATCTCGTTGGTCTCGCTGCGCTTCTGGAATTCCTGCGACTGCATCTCCTCGAAGCGCTGCAGGCGGGCCTTGGACTTCGACTGGCGGGCCTTGGCGCCCTTGCGCACCCACTCCAGTTCTTCCTTCATGGCCTTCTCGTGGGCCGACTGCTGCTTGGATTCCTGGGCCAGGCGGGCCGACTTGGTCTCCAGCCAGCCGGAGTAGTTGCCCTCGTACGGAATGCCCGCGCCACGGTCGAGTTCGAGGATCCAGCCGGCGACGTTGTCGAGGAAGTAACGGTCGTGGGTGATGGCCACCACTGTGCCCGGGAAGTCGTGGAGGAAGTGCTCCAGCCAGGCGACGGAATCGGCGTCCAGGTGGTTGGTCGGCTCGTCCAGCAGCAGCATGTCGGGGGCGGACAGCAGCAGGCGGCACAGGGCCACGCGGCGCTTCTCGCCACCGGAAAGGTGCTCGATGCGGGCATCCCAGGCCGGCAGGCGCAGCGCGTCGGCGGCGACTTCCAGCTGGCGTTCCAGGTTGTGGCCATCGCTGGCCTGGAGGATGGCCTCGAGCTTGGCCTGCTCGGCGGCCAGCTTGTCGAAGTCGGCATCCGGGTCGGCGTAGGCGGCGTAGACCTCGTCCAGGCGGGCCTGGGCGTCCTTGACGACGCTGACCGCTTCCTCGACCACTTCACGCACGCTCTTGGTCGGGTCCAGCTGCGGTTCCTGGGGCAGGTAGCCGATGTTCAGCTCGGGCATCGGCCGTGCTTCGCCGTCGAACTCGGTGTCCACACCGGCCATGATCTTCAGCAGGGTCGATTTGCCCGAGCCGTTGAGGCCCAGCACGCCGATCTTGGCGCCGGGGAAAAACGACAGGGAGATGTTCTTGAGGATTTCCCGCTTCGGCGGAACGACCTTGCTCAGCCGATGCATGGTGAAGACGTATTGAGCCATGGGTGACCTTGGTTCTGTGATCAGGGGTAAAAGGCGGGGACGCATGCGCTCCCGCGCGCGTGCGGCAAAGCTACCGGAATGGGCGAAGCAGGGCAAACGACGCTCGTCGGCCATGCTGGCACTCTGCCTCACTTCAAGGCATGCTAGCCCGCTTGTAAGCGCCGGACTACAGTTCAGTCGGCCAGCATCACCTGCCTATTTCGTCGTCATCGCAGGATTCGTCCAGTGCCCAAGCTTCGCCCCTCGACCACCCCGCGTGCGCCCGGAGAGCCGTACGGCCCGCCACTGCACCGCTCGGTCAAGGGGCTGTTGCTGGTGCTCGTGCTGTCCATGCTCAGCCTGCTGTTCTGGCAGCTGCAACAGGAATACCACCAGCTGAAGGACGGCCAGCGCCAACGCAGCCAGGAGCTGGCCCGCGAGATCACCAGCCACCTCGAAGGCAGCATGGATTTCAAGGCCCAGGCCGGCCTCGCCTTCCTCGCCCAGAGCGCCCGCCAGCCGTCCCCCGCACCCGGCCTGCTGGACAACCTCAAGCGCATCTACCCGGCCATGCGCAGCGTCGCCTGGCTGACACCGCGTGGCGGCATCGTCGCCGACAGCGACCCCGGCGCCGACGACGCGCTGTTCGTCGCCCGCCTCGCGCAACGTTCCGCCGGCCAGGCCGTGCACTTCTCCTTCAGCGCCCAGGACGGTGGCCAGCTCTACCTGATCCTGCGGGACATGCAGGCCGGCAGCGCCTGGCTGCTGCGGCTCGATCCGCAGGCGTTGCGCAACTGGATCCGCGAACAGGAGCGCGGCCAGTCCGGCTGGCTGCTGGAGGACCGTTTCAGCGACCGCGTGCTGCTGCACAGCGGCAAGGTCGCCAAGGACAGCCCCATCGTGATGCCGGTGACGGCGCTGGAAGAGTCCCAGACCCTGTTCATCGCGCCGCTCGCCAACAGCGACTGGCAGCTGCGCGCCCTCTACGACGAACGCCAGGTGCAGGCCGACCTGCTGCCGGGCCTGATCGGACGGCTGGCGCTGTTCCTCATCTGTGCCACCCTGGCGACCCTCGCGCTCCTCGTCCTGCAGCGCGAGCAACGCAACCTGCGCGAGCTCAACGACGCCTCGCGGCGCTCCCTGCGCCAGGCCGCCAGCGCCCTCGGCGTGATCGAGGAGCGCGTGGTGGTGACCTGGACCGACGGTGTCGTCTGCTACCTCAACGCCCGCGCCGAGGCGATGTTCGGCATGAGCAGCGAAGAGTCCCAGCAATACCACCTGCTGGCCCTGCTGCCCGGGCTGGACCCGCTGCTGCTGCACGCCACCACCTTCCCCAACGACCTCGGCCCGGACCTGGTGCCCGCCGGCGTCGATGGCGAGCAGCGCCTGTTCGCCGTGACCCGCAGCGACCTCAACGACGGCGCCAAGCTGATCGGCTACGTCTGGGTCCTGCGCGACGTCACCGAGGAGCAGCAGGCCCTGCGCGTGCTGCAGGAAACCCGCCGGCGCTACCAGGACATCTTCGAAGGCACCGGCGTCGCCCTCTGCGTACTCGACCTGTCCACCCTGCGCGAGCACCTGTTCCAGCTGGGCCTGCGCGATACCCAGGCCCTCGCCCAGTGGATCGACACCCATCCCGGGCGCCACGGCGAGCTGCTGCAGCGCCTGCGCATAACCGAGGTCAACCAGTTCGCCCTGCGCCTGCTCGGCGTCGGCAGCAGCGAACAGGTCTGGCAGCTGTTGATCGGCCACGGCCCGCTGCGCAACGGGGGCATCCGCGCCCAGCTCATCGGCGCCGTGCTCGGCAGCCAGTCGCAGATCGAACTGGAGACCCGCATCGTCACGCCCCAGGGCACCGAGCGGCATCTCTGGGTGGTATTGCGCCTGCCGGAAATGATCCAGGACCTGCACGCCGTCACCCTCAGCATCAGCGACATCACCAGCCGCAAGCGCATCGAGCTCTCGCTGATCGAGCGCGAGCGCTTCTGGTCCGACGTGGTGCTGGCCGTGCCGGACACCCTCTACGTGCACGACATCGGCAACCGCAAGGTGATGCTCAGCAACAACCGCCTCGGCCAGCAGCTGGGCTACAGCCGCAGCGAGTTGAAGGCGATGGGCGAGCGCTTCTGGGAGCAGGTGCTGCACCCCGACGACGAAGAACAGTACTGGCGCATGCGCAGCCTGCAGCAGGTGGTCGGCGACGGCCTGCTGCTGCAGTGCCAGCTGCGCTGGCGCCACCGCGACGGCAACTGGCACTGGTTCGATATCCGCGAGCAGGCGCTGACCCGCGATGAAAACGGCCGGGTCAGCCGCCTGATCGGCGTGGCCAAGGACATCACCGAGCAGATCGAGGCCAGCGAGCTGATGCGCGAGAGCGAACGGCGCTATCGCCTGCTGGCCGAAAGCATCAGCGACGTGATCTTCACCAGTGATCGCGAGATCAACCTCAACTACGTCAGCCCCTCGGTGCAGCCGGTGCTGGGCCTGAGCCCGGAATGGGTGATCGAGCACGGGTTCAACGGCACCGTGGCCAACCCACGCCAGCTCGCCTCGCTGTTCGTGCTGATGGACAAGGTCAACCACGCCCTGGGCGATCCCCAGCGCCTGGCGGAACTGCGCGACCAGCTGCCGCCCCAGCTGTTCCTGTTCGACTGCCTGCGTGCCGACGGCCGCAAGATCCCGGTGGAGCTGCGCATCATGCTCATGTGGGACGAGCACGGCCGCTTCGAAGGCCTGCTCGGCGTCGGTCGCGACATCAGCCAGCAACGCCGTGCCGAGAAGGACCTGCGCATGGCGGCCACGGTGTTCGAGCACTCCACCTCGGCGATCCTGGTCACCGACCCGGCCGGCTATATCGTCCAGGTCAACGAGGCCTTCAGCCGCATCACCGGCTACTCATCCGCCGAAGTCCTCGACCAGCTGCCGTCAGTGCTCACCGCCGATCGCCAGCAGGCCACCCAGCTCAACTACATCCTCGGCCAGCTCAACCAGCGCGGCAGCTGGGAAGGCGAGGTCTGGCTCAAGCGTCGCCAGGGCGACACCTACCCCTCCTGGATCGGCATCACCGCCGTGCACGACGAGGAAGGCGACCTGGTCAGCTACGTCTGCTTCTTCAGCGACATCAGCGAACGCAAGGCCAGCGAGCAGCGCATCCATCGCCTGGCCTACTACGACGCCCTCACCCACCTGCCCAACCGCACGCTGTTCCAGGACCGCCTGCACACCGCGCTGCAGCATGCCGAGCGGCACCAGGAATGGGTGGTGCTGATGTTCCTCGACCTCGACCGCTTCAAGCCGATCAACGACTCCCTCGGCCACGCCGCCGGCGACCGCATGCTCAAGGACGTGGCCATCCGCCTGGCCGCCTGCGTCGACGACGACGACACCGTGGCGCGCATGGGCGGCGACGAATTCACCCTGCTGCTGCAACCGCGCACCACCCGCGAGGGCGCGCTCAACCGCGCCATCAACGTGGCCGAGCAGATCCTCGCCAGCCTCGCCCGGCCCTTCGTGCTCGAAGGCCGCGAGTTCTTCGTCACCGCCAGCATCGGCATCGCCCTCAGCCCGCAGGACGGCCGCGAGCTGAGCCAGCTGATGAAGAACGCCGATACCGCGATGTACCACGCCAAGGAGCGCGGCAAGAACAACTTCCAGTTCTACCAGGCCGAGATGAACGCCCGCGCCCTGGAGCGCCTGGAGCTGGAGAGCGACCTGCGCCACGCCCTGGAGCAGCGCGAATTCGTGCTCTATTACCAGCCGCAGTTCTCCGGCGACGGCAAGCGCCTGACCGGCGTCGAGGCCCTGCTGCGCTGGAACCACCCGACCCGTGGCCTGGTGCCGCCCAATGACTTCATCCCGGTGTTGGAAGAACTCGGCCTGGTGGTGGACGTCGGCGACTGGGTGCTGCGCGAGGCCTGTCGCCAGCTCAGGCACTGGCACCATCAGAAGATGCGCCTGCCGAAGATCTCGGTGAACATCTCCGCCCGCCAGTTCGCCGACGGCCAACTGGTCGAACGCATCTCCACGATCGTCGCCGAGAGCGGGCTGCCGCCGGCGTGCCTGGAGCTGGAGCTGACCGAATCCATCCTGATGCGCGACGTCGGCGAAGCCATGCAGATCCTCGCCAGCCTCAAGCGCCTGGGCCTGTGCATCGCGGTCGACGACTTCGGCACCGGCTACTCCTCGCTCAACTACCTCAAGCAGTTCCCCATCGACGTGCTGAAGATCGACCGCAGCTTCGTCGACGGCCTGCCCGACGGCGAACGCGATGCACAGATCGCCCGCGCCATCATCGCCATGTCCCACAGCCTCAATCTCGCGGTGATCGCCGAAGGCGTCGAGACCCACGCCCAGCTGGAGTTCCTCCGCGAGCACGGCTGCGACGAAGTGCAGGGCTACCTCTTCGGCCGCCCCATGAGCCCCGAGCAGTTCGAAGCCCAGTTCGGCGGCGCGGCGCTGTTCATGCTCAGTTGAGCGACACACGAAGCCGGCAACGACCGCCCCGAACCAGCCGCTGTGATGGGCTTCTGGTTGTCATACGAATGAAGTTGAATATTTCCTACAGCCCTGCCAGATTGCGCTTCGCTATTTAAGTGTTGCAAAGGATTGCAAGTACGAAGCGACCCCGAAACACCCTCGCCAGTATCTGCAAAGCCCCCTGAGTTCCGCTGTACCTGCCGCCAAGTCGTGGCTTTTTTTCGTGGCCGGAATCCAGCGTCCCGGTGTGGCGGCCCCTCGGGTCCATCCCCTATTGGCCGCTCGTTACAGGCAGCCAGGCTGCTCCACGCCCCCAACAAGAACCCCGCACAAGGAAGATTGCGTCATGACCGTTTCTCGCGCCTCGAAACACCGCCCCACCCCTGCCAACCTGCTCCGCTGCGCCGTCGCGCTGGGGCTCGCCACCGTGCTCGGCGGCTGCAACTCCGCCGAATCCGAAGTCCAGAAGGTGGTGATCGACAACCTGCTGGTGAAGGACGTCTACAAGTTCGGCGAATACACCGAAATCAACGGCATTGGCGCTTGCCAGACCGTCAACAGCGTCAGGGCCGATGGCCGGGAAACCGGTGACATGCAGGCCTTCGCGATGAAGAAGGACGGCACCTGGCACTTCCTGAACTTCCTCCCGGGCTCCCATGAAGAGTGTGTCCAGGCGGGTGAAGAAATGACCCAGGACCTTTTGGACAAGGGCTACAAGGGCTGAGCGGCCCACTGAATCAACGTCACCACTCTGGAGAAGTTCAATGCGTACCAAGTTCCTGCAAATCGGCCTGATCGCCGCCATGGGCCTGCTGGCCGCCTGCGGCTCCTCGCCGCGTGCCCCGCAACAGCAGATCGTCGGGCAGATCCCGGCAGGCAGTCCCTTCGCCAAGGTCCAGCCCGGCATGTCCATGAAGCAGGTGCATGACCTGATCGGCCAGCCCACCGACAGCTACAACCACATGACCGGCAAGATGTTCATCCCCTTCTACTTCGGCAGCGACGCCATGCGCATGGAAGAGCTGTACAAGGGCCAGGGCCGCCTCACCTACACCGGCGTGGGCGCCGGTGGCGCCAACTTCAACGTCTACCAGATCACCTACGACCCGAGCGAAGACGGCTACAACAACCGTTGATCCACCCCGTCGCCCAGTAGCAAGAAGCCCCGCCTGATGCGGGGCTTCCTGCTTTGGGGAAGCTCCGCTCCGGTCAGGCCGGGATCGGCTTGATCACCAGGAAGCTCCGCGCGCTGTAGTACGCCTCGGAATCCTCCCAGGCCAGCCCTGCGAAGCGCTCCATCCCCTCCGGCCAGGGCTCGTTGTCGAACAGCGCCTCCACCGTGCGCTGGTTGTCGAAGGCGCAGAAGAAGTGGCGGAACCAGTGGATGCGCCCATCCAGCGGCAGCGCGCGGATCTGCGCCTCGATGCTGGGGAACAGCTCGGCCGGCAGCTCCGGCACCTTGCCATCGGCGCCCCGCGTGCAGAGGTTGCCCAGGTGCGCCTCGAAGCGCTGCCCGCCCACCTGCCAGGTCTCCACCGTCACCTGGTCTTCATCGACCTGGCCCCACAGCGCCGAGAGCAGCACATGGAAACTGTTGCGGCAGAAGTTCTCCCAGGCGTCCTGCATACCCGACTCGCCCTCGCCCACACCGGCGAAAGCCTCCTGGAACTGGCGGTTGTCGTCCTCCAGCAGCACGTCCACGTCGAGCCGCCGGTCTTGCCGCGGGGATACCAGGTGGCACGGATCGCCGGCAGCCGGCCTCCCGGGGCGACCCAGCCCTCGTGCACGACGAACTCGACGCCATGGGCTTCGAACAATGCAGCCAGGCGCTGCGAAACGGAGACCGGTTCCATCTTCGATCCTTATGCAATGATGGCGCGCCCGAGGCGGGCCGGAACGGCGCGTAGATTAACGCGCTTGAGCGGTCGAAGCGGCAAGCCCGTCGAGCAGGACGCACTTGCCTGGCTGCGCCGCAGGTATTGAGCGCCCCCGTCTGCACACGGGGGCACCAGGGCGTGGGATCTGCTCCGCCGCCGCCCTACAGAAGGAGAACCACCGACCATGAGCCGACACGTCGCCAGGCTCGCCCTGCTGCTGGCCCTGCCTGCGCTCCACGCCGAGGCCGCCGCCCCGACGGGCCACCCGCTCTTCGATGCCGCCTTCACCGAGGGCTACCGGGTGCAGGTGGAGGGCCAGGACTACCGCCTCCATACGCAGGCCATCGGCGAGCTGGAGCTGCCCACCGGGCAACTGGTGGCCTGCGACCCGCTGGTGAGTTGCGACGGTCCCTTCACCCAGCCCGTACCCAAGGGGCGCTTCCCCCTGCAACTGGCCATCGCGCGGATCGGCGATGACGAACGCGTGGCCTTCGCCCGCATCGTCTTCGCCCCCGGCCCGGCGACCCGCTGGGAGATGGCCCTGGTGAACGGCCAGGACCCGAACACCCTGGGCCCGGACGAGTTCTTCGGCTACGGGGTGGACAGCGGCACCGGCGGCTTCATGGACGCCGCCGCCCTGCGCAGCTACGAGGCCCGTCGAGACCAGGAGGGCGAGGCCTTCGACGAGCGCCTGTTCGCCGAACTGGACAAGACCTACCAGCACACCCGCAGCTGGTACCTGCTGCCGACCGACGCCGGCAACGTGGCGTTCTTCTCCAGCGGCTAAGGCGACGGTGCCTACCCCAGCTACTTCGGCTACGACGCCAACGGCCGGCTGGTGGCGGTGGTGACCGATTTCCTGTTGTTGCGCTGACAACAAGCTGGAAGCTGGAAGCTGGAAGCTGGAAGCTGGAAGCTGGAAGCTGGAAGCTGGAAGCTGGAATAGCCTGGGGGATCGGCGGATACCGTCAACACCTGGGCTTATTTGTCTCCGCAGCCCGGGCGTAGGGTGGACCACGCTTCACCGGTCCACCATTCGAGGTCATGCCGAACACCGCTCCACCCTCGCCGCGAAAGCGGTTTCGTGATCCCCGACAGGCCCACGCCGGGGACCTTGCCGTAAGATCGCGCCATCACGGCCCAGCGCCCCGCCCGACCAGCCCGCCATTGACCGGCGACGACGCGACAAGGAGCCCGCCATGTCCTGGTGGAAACGCTTTACCCGCCCTACCGAAATCGACCCGACCACCCAAGACGCGCCGACCGCCTCACCGGAAGCCGCTCCCGAGACGCCCAGCATCGAGCTGCGCCAGGGCACCGCCGAGTTCGAACTGTTCATCACCGAGGCCGAGCTGGAGCAGGGCAACCTCGCCCACGGCGCCGAGCACCTGGCTGAGCTGCTCAGGTTCGCCCCGGCCAACCCGGAGTGGCTGGCCCTGGCCGAGCGCTACCTGCAACGCGCCGGCACGCCGGCCGAAGCGGTGCTGCTGCCGCCCAGCGAGCAACGCTACGCGGCGACCGAAGCGCTGCGCAGCTGGATCATGGCCCGCGAAGGCCGGGTCGCCGAAGCCGTCGACCTGCTCCTGCAGGTGATCGACGCCGCCCCCGAGAGCGACTACCTCGACGCCTGGGCCCTCGATTGGCTGGAGCCGGCCGGCAGCCTGGAACAGTTGGATGCGGACCTGCAGATGCGCCTGCTCGGCCGCGTCATCCAGCGCACCCCGGAAGCCCGCGAAGCCACCGCCCACGACCTCGCCAACACCCGGCGCTGGGCCGTGCTGGCCGGGCGCATCCGCCCTGCGGACGATTTCACCGCGCAATGGACGATGCTGCACATCGGCCTGCTGCGCCGTGCCGCCCTCTTCGACCAGGCCCTGGAGCTGGCCGGGCCAGTGCAGCAGCAGGACTGGCACCAGGCGACCGCACGGGGCCTGGTGCTGCGCCAGCAGGGTCGCCCGGCGGAGGCCGACCTGGCCTTCAGCCAGGCCGTGCAGCAGCAGCCGGAAGAGCTCAGCACCTACCTGGAGGCCGGCGACACCTGGCTGGAGAACCAGGGCTGGGCCCAGGCGATCAACTGGTACGACCAGGCCCTGGCACTGCACCCGCAACATCCCTGGGCCGCCCCCTCGCGGGACTACTGCCAGTGGCGCGCCACGGGCGACGACGCCCTGCTGCAGCGGGTGATCGACGCTGCCAAGGCCGACAACGAACGCGCCTACCAACTGTGGTTCCTCGCCAGCGGGGCACCACCCCAGCCCAACGACGCCAGCGCCAACGTCCTGCGCAAGATCCGCGACAGCCTGCTCGACGGCAGCTACGAGGGCTCGCCCGGCGACAGCATCACCCTGCGCACCTCGTCCCTGGAGGCGCCGAGCAACGTCCTGGCCATCGCCCTGGAACTCGCCGCCCACGGCCTGTCCGGCTGCAAGGTCGAAGTCACCGCCGAGGCCATCGCCCAGCCCGATCCGCGTCAGCCGCACGGCCCCGTCGAGCACCTGCTCTGGCGCTACGAGGGCGACCAGGCGCAGCCGGCCCTGCCGCCGCCCGGGGAGAAGGTCAGTGCGCTGATCGCCGGTCTCGCCGCCACGCCTTACGCCCGCGCCAACTGGGCCCAGGCCAGCCATGTGGCCGCCGGCCTCACAGGCGACGAGCCGCTGCAGGTGCTGGCGACCCTGGTGCACCCGCCGGCGGTGCCCGACCGCTCGGTCCCCGCGCTGCTCTGGCTGACCCGCGTGCAGAGCGCCGCCGCCCAGGTGCTGGCCCATCTCGATCACGGCTGGGAAGGTTCGCGCCGTCGCGCCCTGCTGCTCAGCGCTCTGTTCGGGCCGAGCGACTGGACCACGGTGGCGGCCATCCGCGTCCTGGCCGCCATCGCCCACGACCAGCCGGCCCATGCCCTGGACATCCACACCTGTTTCGAGCGCCTGGAAGGCCAGCGCCCCGATTCCGGCTACTGCTGCTGGCTGGAGCCGCTCTATGAGAGCTGGCAACAACTGCCCCTGCTGTTCGATCACGAGCGCGAAGCCCTGCGCCAGAAGCTCGCCGAACTGCAGGAAGTCGATGAGGAATCCGCGTGAGCGCCGCTTGTCTGTCGCATGACCGACCTTCATGTGTCAGCCAACGACCTATGAGTTAGAATGCGCGCCTTTCCACGTACCGATCCCCGAGAGGACCGCCATGTTCAGCCGTGATTTGACCCTCGCCCGCTACGATGCCGAACTCTTCGCCGCGATGGAGCAGGAAGCCCAGCGCCAGGAAGAGCACATCGAGCTCATCGCCTCCGAGAACTACACCAGCCCGGCGGTGATGGAAGCCCAGGGTTCGGTACTGACCAACAAGTACGCCGAGGGTTACCCGGGCAAGCGCTACTACGGCGGTTGCGAGTACGTCGACGTCGTCGAGCAGTTGGCCATCGACCGCGCCAAGGAACTGTTCGGCGCCGACTACGCCAACGTCCAGCCCCACGCCGGTTCCCAGGCCAACGCCGCCGTCTACCTGGCCCTGTTGTCGGCCGGTGACACCATCCTCGGCATGAGCCTGGCCCACGGCGGCCACCTGACCCACGGCGCCTCCGTCTCCTCCTCCGGCAAGCTGTACAACGCCGTGCAGTACGGCATCACCGACGCCGGCCTGATCGACTACGACGAAGTCGAGCGCCTGGCCGTCGAGCACAAGCCGAAGATGATCGTCGCCGGCTTCTCCGCCTACTCGCAGGTCCTGGACTTCGCCCGCTTCCGCGCCATCGCCGACAAGGTCGGTGCCTACCTGTTCGTCGACATGGCCCACGTGGCCGGCCTGGTCGCCGCCGGTGTATACCCGAACCCGGTGCCCTTCGCCGACGTGGTCACCACCACCACCCACAAGACCCTGCGCGGCCCGCGCGGCGGCCTGATCCTCGCGCGCAAGAACGAGGAGATCGAGAAGAAGCTGAACTCCGCCGTATTCCCCGGTGCCCAGGGCGGCCCGCTGGAGCACGTGATCGCCGCCAAGGCCGTGTGCTTCAAGGAAGCCCTGCAGCCCGAGTTCAAGACCTACCAGCAGCAAGTGGTGAAGAACGCCCAGGCCATGGCCGAGGTGTTCATCGACCGCGGCTTCGACGTGGTCTCCGGCGGCACCCAGAACCACCTGTTCCTGCTGTCGCTGATCAAGCAGGACATCACCGGTAAGGACGCCGACGCCGCCCTGGGCCGCGCCTTCATCACCGTGAACAAGAACTCGGTACCCAACGACCCGCGCTCGCCCTTCGTCACCTCCGGCCTGCGCATCGGCACCCCCGCCGTCACCACCCGCGGCTTCAAGGAAGTCGAATGCCGCGATCTGGCCGGCTGGATCTGCGACATCCTGGAGAACATGGGCGACGAGTCCGTGGTCGACCGCGTACGCGAACAGGTCAAGGCCATCTGCGCCAAGCTGCCGGTCTACGGCAACTAAGCGACAGCGCTGACGAAGAAGCCCGGCCCATGCCGGGCTTTTTTATGCCTGTCGCACAGGCCGTGGGAGCGCTGCGCGGCCCGTGGCGAATGAATTGGCTCTGTCTGCGTTAAGTGTTGCTAGAAGATTTGGACCCAGCTGATTGCCGAGTTTTGTTGGTGCTTCTGGTTTCGCCCACCCGGGCGAGTCCCTTTTAACAATCGCCTTAAAAGGAACCAAAAGGGCTTGCCCCATCATCCGGCCCGACTGCGTCGGGTTCCCTCACTCCATCGTTGCTCTGGGGGCCGGCGCGATGGGCCATCCATGGCCTGGCGCGCCTCTCGCGGCATCCATGCCGCTCGTCCCCCGGCGCAACGACTGCGTTCGGCCTCCTGGAGGGGCGTTGGCGGCTGCTCCAACTTTCTTCGTCCAGCGCATCGCCACGTGGTGCGCACGGGCTTTCGTAGGATGGTGTAGAGCGAAGCGAAACCCATGCGGTGGATGTGGCATAAACCCTTGGACGCCCGGAAAGGACTGTGCTTGAGCGCTTGCTTTAAAACCACAACAGCTAACGCAGACAGAGCCAATGAATTCGCCCCTACAGGCACGGGGTATCTCGGGGGTGGATGGCGCTCTTTTCATCCACCAGCGGAGCCGAACCGGGCTCCGCTGCGGTGGACCGGTGAAGCGTGGTCCACCCTACACTTGCCGGACACAACGTGCCGGCGGCCCTTGGCGAATGAGTTCGCCCCTACCGGCACGGGGTACGTCGGGGTGTAGGGTGGATGGCGCTTTTTCCATCCACCAGGGGGTTGCCGGCAGCTCCGATGGTGGGCTGAAGCCCACCCTACGCTCTAAGAATACCGGCCGTAGCCCGGGCTTCAGCCCGGGAAGGCGGCCATCAGAACCCCAGGGTCGCCGACACCAGCCAGGTGCGTGGGGTGGAGAGGGTGAGGCCGGTGGCGGTGCCGTCGGGGACGTTGGCGGAGGCCCAGTAGGCCTTGTCCATGACGTTCTCCACGCTGGCGCGCAGGGTCACGTCCGTCTCGCCGACGCTGAAGGCGTAGCGCGCGCCCAGGTCGTAGCGCTGCCAGGCGTCGGCCTTCTGGGTGTTGGCCGGGTCCAGGTACTGGGCGCCGGTGTGGATGGCCCGCGCGGTCAGGGTCAGCCCCTGCACCTGGGGCAGGTCCCATTCGACGCCGAGGTTGGCGTTGAGGATCGGCGCGCCGATGGCGCGGTTGCCATCGTTGCTGCCATTGGCGGTGCGGGTCAGCTCGGCGTCCAGCAGCATGGCGCCGCCGAGGATGCGCACGCCTCCCAGCGGCTCGCCGAACAGGTTCAGCTCCAGGCCCTGGTTGCGCTGCTCGCCGTCGGGGCGCAGGTAGCCGTTCTCGGTGTAGTAGGCGGGCTTCTCGATGCGGAAGACGCTGAGGGTGCTGGTCAGGTTGCCCATGTCGTACTTGATGCCGGCTTCCACCTGCTTGCTGCGGTAGGGCGCGAACACCTGGCCGGCGTTGCTGGCCGTCTCCGGGGCGGTCTGGCCCTGGGTCAGGCCTTCCATGTAGTTGGCGTACAGCGACAGCGCCTCGGTGGTGCGCCAGACCACGCCCAGGGCCGGCGAGGTGGCGCGCTCGTCATAGCGCTGGTCGGGCTCGCCCGGCTCGGAGCTGTCCACCTCCACCCGCTGCAGGCGCGCCCCAAGGGTCAGCAGCACGCTGTCACCGGCGAAGCTCAGGGTGTCGGCCAGCGCCAGGCTGGAGAGCACGCTCCGGGTGTGGGTCGGGTTGTCGGCGGCCGTGGGCGTGACCGGCTCCGGCAGGGTCGCCGGGTCGAACAGGTTGCTCACACCGTTGGCGTAGCGCGCACCGCTGTTGTCGAAGGTCATGTCGAAGCGGTTGAGGCTGAGGTTGAGGGTGTGCCCCACCGAACCCGTGGAGAACCAGTTGCGCAGACCGACCGTGGCGGTGCGTACCTCCTCCTCGCGCTGGAAGGCGCGCGGGCTGACCACGAAGCGCCCGGCGTCGTTGGTCAGTTGCACCGCGTGGCGGAGGAAGTCGTAGTCGCCCCGGCGCGCGCCGGCGGCGGCATAGACCATCAGCGACTCGCTCAGGTCGTACTCGCCGCGCAGGGCGCCGAAGGTGTCCTTGGCCCGGGAGTAGGTCCAGGGCTGGGCGAAGTTGTGGTGGATGTCCTCGGCGTCCGGCACCTTGACCCCGGCGTTGAGGCCGACCCGCTCCATGGGCCCGTCAACGTCGCGCTCCTGTCGTCCGAGATCGAGGGACAGGCGCACGCGCTCGGCGCGCAGGTCCAGCCCGAGCACGGCGGAATCACGCTCCAGGCTCTGGTGGTCCCACTCGGTGTCGCCGGATTGCTTGACGCCGTTGAAGCGCAGGCCGAAGCGCTGGTCGTCGCCGAAGCGCCGGCCGATGTCCACGTGCCCGCCCAACTGGCCGGAAGAGGCGTGCATGGCGGTGAACTCGGTGGTCGGCTCGTCGCCCGCGCGCTTGGGCTCGATGTTGACGCTGCCACCGACGCTGCCGTTGGGTGCGAGGCCGCCGAGCAGGGCACCCGGGCCCTTGAGGATGTCGACGCGCTCGGCCATCTCCATGTCGATGGAGTAGGTGGGCAGTACGCCGTAGAGGCCACCGTAGGCGACATCGCTGTTGTAGAGGCTGTAGCCACGGATGGAAAACTGCTCGAAGCGCCCTGCCGACGGGTTGGTAGTACGCACCGAGGGGTCGCTGGCGACCACGTCGGCGAGGGTACGGGCCTGCTGGTTCTTCACCGCTTCGCTGGTGTAGGAGGTGAGGTTGAAGGGCGTCTCCATGAAGTCGCGCTCGCCCAGCATGCCCAGCCCGCCACGCCGGGAAACCTGGCCGCCGGCGTAGTGATCGGCGGCGGCGCCACTGCCCTGCCCGGTGATGGCGATCGGTTGCAGCTGCTGCACGCGGCTCCCCTCCTCGGGCATCGGCAGCAGGGTGTAGCTGCCTTCTCCGGCCGGCTGCAGCATCAGCCCGGAGCCCTGGAGCAGGCGGGCGAAGCCCTCTTCCACGCCGAAGTCGCCGTTCAGCCCGGCGCTGCTGCGCCCTGAGACCAGCGCCGGGTCGACGGACAGGCTGACGCCGGCCTCGCCGGCGAAACGGGTCAGCGCCGCGCCGAGGCTGCCGGCGGGGATCTCGTAGCTGCGACGCGTGCCGTCATCGGCCCAGCTGGGCGCGGCAAGGCCGGCGCAGCCCAGGGCCAGGAGCAGGGGCATCGCGAAAGGACGGAAGGAGGGGGACGAGGACATCGGAGGCTCTCTTTTTTCGTTCTGTTGCCTGTGATGACAGGCGAGCCGGAAAAAAGGGACAGCCTTCAGCCAACGGAGGGCCGCGGCACCAGCGACACCCAGTAGCGGGTACGGTAGTGCACCTCGATGGGCAGGCTGGCGGCCAGCAACGCCAGGGCCTTGTCGGTGTCTTCCAGGCGGAAGGTGCCGGTCACGGCGAGCCTCTCCAGCACCGGGTCCCAGCGCAGCACGCCGGGTCGGTAGCGAGCCAGCTCGCGCAGCACGGCGCCCAGGGCGCGGTTCTCGACGATCAGCACCCCCTGCTGCCAGTCGGGCTGGCGCGTATCGAACGCCTCTACCCGGCCCACGCCCGATGCGCTCATGCCGGCGCGCTGGCCCGCCTGCAGGGTGACCGGGCCGCCCTGGGCGGGCTCCAGGCGCACCACGCCGCGCGCCACCGAGACCAGGCAACCCTGGTCGAACTGGCGCACGCAGAAGCGCGCCCCGGAGGCCAGCAGGCGACCGTCACGGGTCTGCACCCGCAGGCCGCCCGCGCCGTCCACGGCGATCTCGCCTTCGACCAGGGCGAGCCGGCGGCGGCCTCCATCGAAGTCGAGGTTCACCGCACTGGCGGTATTGAGCTGCAGCCGCGTGCCGTCGGGCAGGTCCAGCGAACGACGCTCGCCGGTGGCGGTGCGCAGGTCGGCGCTCCAGTGGGCGATGGGCATCTGCCGCCAGGCGAGCCAGCCGGCAGGAGCCAGGGCGCCGAAGGCGAGCAGGCGCTTGAGACTCTTGCGCCGCGCGAGGTCCGGCCGGTCGAGGCTGGCCAGGGCCAGGGCGCCAGGAAGCTGGGCGAAGCGCTGGCGCAACGCCTGGGCCTTCTGCCAGGCCTGCTCGTGGTCACTGCTGCGGGCCCGCCAGCGTTGCAGCTCGGCATGGTCGGCCTCGCGGGCACCGCCGGATTCCAGCAGCGTCAGCCAGTGCGCCGCTTCCCGCGCGACCTGGCGCGCCAGGGGCGATGGCTGGCCGCTCACAGGTCCACCAGCAGGCAGTGTTCGTAGGCCTTGGCCATGTAGCGCTTCACCGTGCGTTCGGACACCTCCAGGCGCCGGGCGATGCTGGCGTAGTCGAGGCCTTCGAGCTGCGCCCAGAGGAAGGCGCGGCGCACCGCCAGCGGCAGGCCGTCGAGCAACTCGTCCAGCGCTTGCAGGGTCTCCAGCAGCAGCCAGCGCTGCTCGGGCGAGGGCGCTTGCGCCTCCGACAGGCTGGCCAGGGCGTCCAGGTAGGCGCGCTCCAGGCTGCGGCGCTGGTGGTGGTTGATCAGCAGGCGCTTGCCAACGGTGAGCAGGTAGGCGCGGGGCTCCTGCAGGCGCGGCAGCGGCTTGTCCTGGTGGGCGGCGAGGACGCGGACGAAGGTGTCCTGGGTCAGGTCGGCGGCATCCCAGGCGTTGCCCAGGCGGCGCCGCAACCAGCCTTCCAGCCAGCTGCGGTGTTCGCGATAGAGGGTGTTGAGGGTGGGTTCGGGTGCCGCGGCTGCATCGTTCATGGGTGGCACGCCGGAAGGTAAATGGAATCAAATGCGAGTGATTCTATTTACTTTTCATTGACATTCCAACTGCCGAGCGCGGCGCTCCCTCAGGCCTCAACCTCGGCGAAGCCGGCGCGGATGCGCGCTTCCGGCAGGTTGTCGCCGATGAACACGATCACGCTCTCGCGTGCCTCGCCCTCCGCCCACTCCTTGTCCCAGTCGAAGCCGTAAAGGCGCAGCACGCCCTGGAACACCATGCGCCGGTCCTCGCCGGCGATATCCAGCACGCCCTTGTAGCGCAGCAGGGCGTTGCCGTGCTCTTCCAGCAGGCCTTCCATGAAGGTGCTGAGCTTGTCGAGGTCCAGCGCCCTGTCGCTCTTGAGCACCAGGGTGGCGATGCGGTCGGTGGAGCCGGCCGGGGTCAGCGGACGCAGGCTCAGGGCCGGGCCGATGTCGGCATTGAGGTTGAAGCCGCGCACGTCGAGCAGCTCGGCCAGGTCGATGCGGCCGTGGTCGACCACACGGATCGGCGCGCGGCGGTTGATCCGCGACAGCCGCTGGCTGAGGGCCTCGAAGTGGGCGTCGTCCACCAGGTCGCGCTTGCTCACCAGGATGCGGTCGGCGAACCCGACCTGGGCCTGGGCGATGGTCTCGGCCAGGTGGCGCTCGGCGTTGGCGGCGTCCACCAGGGTGATGATGCCGTCCAGCACGTAGCGCTCGCAGAGCTCCTCGTCGGCGAAGAAGGTCTGCGCCACCGGCGCCGGGTCGGCCAGGCCGGTGCACTCGATCACCAGGCGGTCGAAGGCCAGCTCGCCGGCGTCCAGGCGCTCCAGCAACAGGTACAGGGCCTTCTCCAGCTCGACGTGGATGGAGCAGCAGACGCAGCCGTTGGCCAGGGTCATCACCTGCACCGGCTCGCTGCCGAGCAGTTGGCCGTCGATGGGCGTCTCGCTGAATTCGTTCTCGATCACCGCGATCTTCAGGCCGTGCTCGGCCTTGAGGATGTGCTTGAGCAGGGTGGTCTTGCCGGCGCCGAGAAAGCCGCTGAGCACGGTGACGGGGATGGGTGTCGGGTACATCGTGATCTCCAAAAGACACGCGCCACGACGAGTCGTGGCGCGTGGGTAACTGTCAACCTGTCTCGCCAGGCGTCGCGAGCGCAGCAGCCTGGCGAAGTACGTTTAACAGCAGCGGATGGGTCGTCCTTTGCCGCCACCGTAACGCGCCTCCTGGCGCTCGCGGAAGAACTCCTCGTAGCTCATCACCGGCTTGTCCGGGTGCTTGCCACGCATGTGCTCGACGTAGTTGTCGTAGTCGGGCATGCCGACCAGCATGCGCGCGGCCTGCCCCAGGTACTTACCCATGCGGCTCAGGTCATTGAACATGCGCGTTCACTCCTCAGGCGTCCGGAATCGGCTGGAAGGGCGATTCCTTGTCGGTGCGCTCGGGCTTGGCCCAGGCCGCGCGTCCCACCTTGATGGCGTAGAACAGGATGCTGAGCACCACGAAGAGGAAGAGCACGGTCAGGGTCGAGTTGGTGTAGGCGTTGAAGATCACGTGCTGCATCTGCGCCATGTCCTTGGCCGGGGCCAGGATCTGGCCGGCGTCGGCGGCGTCGCTGTACTTCTTGGCCAGGGCCAGGAAGCCCACCGCCGGATTCGGGTCGAGCAGCTTGATCAGGCCCGCGGTGGTGGTGCAGATCAGCAGCCAGGTGGCCGGCACCAGGGTGACCCAGACGTAGCGCTGGCGCTTCATCTTGATCAGCACCACGCAGCCGAGCATCAGGGCGATGCCGGCGAGCATCTGGTTGGAGATGCCGAACAGCGGCCACAGGGTGTTGATGCCGCCCAGCGGGTCGATCACGCCCTGGTACAGCAGCCAGCCCCACATGGCCACGCAACCGGCGGTGGCGATGACGTTGGCGGTCCAGGACTCGGTGCGTTTCAGCGCCGGTACGAAGTTGCCCAGCAGGTCCTGCAGCATGAAGCGCCCGGCACGGGTGCCGGCGTCCACCGCCGTGAGGATGAACAGCGCCTCGAAGAGGATCGCGAAGTGGTACCAGAACGCCATGGTGTTCTCGCCCGGCAGCACCTGGTGGAGGATCTGCGCGATGCCCACGGCCAGGGTCGGCGCACCACCGGCACGGGCCAGGATGGTGTGCTCGCCGATGTCACGGGCGGTGGCCTCCAGCACTTCCGGGGTGATGGTGAAGCCCCAGCTGCTGACGGTGGCCGCCACGGCGGCGACGTCGGTGCCGACCACGGCCGGCGGGCTGTTCATGGCGAAGTACACGCCCGGCTCGATCACCGAGGCGGCGACCATGGCCATGATGGCGACGAAGGATTCCATCAGCATGCCGCCGTAGCCGATGTAGCGGGCGTGGGACTCGTTGGCCAGCAGCTTGGGCGTGGTGCCGGAGCTGATCAGCGCGTGGAAGCCGGAGACGGCGCCACAGGCGATGGTGATGAACAGGAAGGGGAACAGGCCGCCTTTCCACACGGGGCCGGTGCCGTCGACGAACTGGGTCAGCGCCGGCATCTTCAGCTCGGGCATGGTCACCAGGATGCCGATGGCCAGGGCGATGATGGTGCCGATCTTGAGGAAGGTCGACAGGTAGTCGCGCGGCGCCAGCACCAGCCACACGGGCAGCACGGCGGCGACGAACCCGTAGCCGATCAGCATCCAGGTGATCTGCACGCCGGTGAAGGTGAAGGCCGGCCCCCAGACCGGATCGGCGGCGACCTGGCCACCCAGCCAGATCGACAACAGCAGCAGCACCACGCCCACCAGCGAGATTTCGCCGATGCGGCCCGGGCGGATGTAGCGCATGTAGATGCCCATGAACATCGCGATGGGAATGGTCGCCATCACGGTGAACATGCCCCAGGGGCTCTCGGCCAGGGCCTTGACCACGATCAGCGAGAGCACCGCGAGGATGATGATCATGATCAGGAAGGCGCCGAACAGCGCGATGGTGCCGGGGATCTGGCCCATCTCCTCGCGCACCAGTTCGCCCAGGGAGCGGCCGTTGCGGCGGGTGGAGATGAACAGGACCATGAAGTCCTGCACCGCCCCGGCCAGCACCACGCCGGCGATCAGCCACAGCGTGCCGGGCAGGTAGCCCATCTGCGCCGCGAGCACTGGCCCCACCAGCGGGCCGGCGCCGGCGATGGCGGCGAAGTGGTGGCCGAAGAGGATGTGCTTGTTGGTCGGGACGTAGTCCAGGCCGTCGTTGTTGAGCAGCGCGGGGGTCGCGCGGGTCGGGTCCAGCTGCATCACCCTGGTGGCGATGAACAGGCTGTAGTAGCGGTAGGCGACCAGGTAGAGGGCAACGGCCGCGACCACGATCCACAAGGCGTTGATCGCCTCGCCGCGGCGTAGCGCAACCACACCCAAGGCACATGCGCCGACCACCGCCAGCACTGCCCAGGGCAGGTGGCGCGTGACGCTATTGTTATTGTTCATAGGGAACTCCGAATGGATAGACAGACAAGCTGCCGCACAAGCTTAGCCGCTCCCCGGCGAAACTGAAGTCAGACCTTGGTCTAGAGCCTTCGGCCGCTGTCGTCGGGGTGGTCGGACGCTGTCTATCCGGGGCATGGAGTGTGCCCTGCCAGCCCCCGTGCACGGGCATGACCGCTGTGTAGGGTGGAGGTCGCTTTTCTGCCTCCACCAGGCGGTGTGGAGGACGGGGAGAGCGGTGGGCTGAAACGGAGCGCCGCCCGGCCCACCCGGTGCCCAGACAGGTCCACCTGCGAGCCTGGGTCCGCTGCATGGGTAGGTCGGGTGCACGCCGACATTGCGGCCAGGCCGCCTGATCACCGGGCATGAAAAAGCCGGGCATCGCCCGGCTTCCTCGTTACCGCTGCCGATCAGGCCGGCTGCTTGGCGTAGCGCGCCAGTTGCTGGTCACGGCTCATCACTTCCAGGGTGTTGGCCAGTACCTGCTCACCGGTCACGTCCGGGGCGGAGAAGATGGTGGAGAAGTTCTCCTGGGCGACCTTGGCGAAGTGCGCGCGGTCGGATTGTTCGACCCCCAGCAGGGTCGCGTAGGCGTCCAGCGCCTCGCCCTGGCCCTGGGCCATGTCCTCGGCGATGTTGTCGAGCATGCCGTTCATGGCCAGCATCGAGCGGCCGCCGTAGCCGATCTTGGCGTTCACGTCGCAGCCGTTGGTGCCGGAGGTCATGCCGAAGGTGGCGTTACCCGAGGTGCCGTTGGTGGTGGTTGCCAGGAAGTGCGGGGCGAAGCCTCGCTGGCCGTCGAAGAGCATGTTGCCCCAGCCGCATCCATTGCCACCGGCAGCATCGGCATGCGCCGCCACGCTACCCACGCTCAGAAGTCCCACAATCAAGCCTTTGACCAGCAGTCGGTTGTCCATTAGCTGCACTCCAGAAATCAACAAAGGGGTTAAATCGCCTAAGCAGCTTTGGCGACACTTGGCGAACTGTCAAACCGCAACGGACCGACGCACCGCCCAATGGCGACGCCGCTTGCACGGATGTGAACGGGTTGACGCGCGCCCCTTGCCGGGCATCGGGATTGGGAGTCTAATCCGCCGCGAACGAGCCCCGGCGCCCAGTCCCTCCCTGATGACGACCATGTACGGCCTCCCCCGCCGCAGGATCGCGGCCCTCTTCTGTCTCCTCGCCCTGGCCACCGGTTGCCGCGAAGCGGTGTCCCCGCCTCTCGATCAGCAGCTCTACATCTGGCAGCGCCAATGGCTGCCCGCCCATGCCGACGCCCTGGCCCGCAGCCGCAATGACTTCTCCACCCTGCGCGTGCTCGCCCTGCAGGCGCACCCCGGCGCCGGGTGGTCCCGCGTCAAGGTGGACAGCGCGCTGCTGCGCCGCGATGGCCGCCCGTTGGTGGCGGTGGTGCGCCTCGATGGCCAGCTGCCGCAGCTGGACGCGCAACGGGCACGGGAGGAGATCACCGCGCTGCTCGCCGAGTGGAAGGCCGCCGGCCTGGCCCCGCAAGCGCTGGAGATCGACCACGACTGCGCCAGCGCGCGCCTGCCCGGCTACATTCGCTTCCTCGCGGAGCTGCGCCAGGCCCTGCCACCGGGCCTGCGCCTGGGCATCACCGCCCTGCCCGCCTGGCTGTCCAGCCCGGAGCTTGACGCACTGCTGGCCCAGGTGGACGGCAGCGTGCTGCAGGTCCACGGCGTCAGCGCTCCCGAGCAGGGGCTGTTCGATGCCGACAAGGCGTTCGCCTGGGCCCAGCGCTGGGCCGAACGCAGCGAGCGCCCCTTCCTGCTCGCCTTGCCCGCCTACGGTGCCGGCCTCATCAGCAGTGCCAGCGGCACCCGGGTGGAAAGCGAAGCGCCGCTGAACCTGGCCGGCGAGCGCCGCGAACTCAGCGCCGATCCGCAGCAGGTCGCCGCCCTGGTCCATCGCCTGCGGGATGAGCGCCCCGCCCACCTCGCCGGGCTCATCTGGTTCCGCCTGCCCCTGCCGGGCGACCGCCGCGCCTGGCCCCTGGCGACCTTGCGCGCCGTGGCCCGGGGCGAGCCGCTGGCGGCGGCACTGGCCGTCCAGGTGGAACGCCCACGGGGCGATGACTTGCGCGAACTCAGCCTCACCAATAGCGGCAATGCCCCCGCGACGCTGCCGCAACGCCTGGAGATCGCCGCCCGCGACTGCCAGGCCTTCGACGCCCTACCCGGCTACCGCATGCAACGCAGCGACACGGGCCTGGTGCTGGAGCGCCAGGCCGCCGCCGACCTCGCCGCCGGCCAGCGCCGTGCGCTGGGCTGGGCCCGCTGCTCCGAACTCGATCAAGGAGGAATCCATGTACGCCCCTGAGCGTCGCCGCGCCCGTCTTGCCCTGGCCATCGCCCTCGCCCTGCCGCTCGGCAGCGCCCTGGCCTGCGGCCCGGACTTCTCCATGCGCCTGCTGGACGACCGCGCCAACAGCCTGGCCGAGCTGCCCGAGGGCAACTTCGCCTTCGAGATCACCCGCCTGGCCCCGCCCATCCCCGGGCTCAAGCCGGTCACCGAGGCCAGCCTGGTGCCACGCTGGGAAGAGGACAACGGCGCCTACCTGCAGCAGCGTGACGAGCGCGAGAAAAGCGAACTGGGCGAAGCGATGTGGCAGCGCGTGCAAACCCTGCGCGGCCTCGATGACGCCCAGCGGGCCGAAGCGGAGGGCCAGGACCTGCCCGCCGAAATCCGCCTCTACACCGCCGGCGCCGTAGCCTTCCAGGGCGACCCTGCGCTGGCCGTCGACTACTTCCGCCGCGTCCTCGCGCTGCCGGAAGCCGAGCGTCGCACCCGCAGCACCTGGGCCGCCTACTCCATGGGCCGCACCCTGGCCGCCAGCAGCCGCGCCCTGCCTGCCAGCGACGAAGTGCTCAGCGACGAGGAAATCACCCAGCGCCTGCACGCCAATGCCGAAGCCGCCAGGGAGGCCTTCCGCCTCACCCGCAAACTGGCCATCGAGGGCTTCGACGACCCGCTGGAGCTGGCCGCCGCCAGCCTGGGCGAAGAAGCCCTGCTGGCCAGGGAAGCCGGCGACTGGGGCGAGGCCATCCGCCTCTATTCCAACCAGGCCGCGCTGCACGCCAACACCGGCTACAGCTCCCTGCGCCAACTGAGCGGGGAGCTGGCGCGCATGCCCGACGAGCAACTGGTGCCGCTGCTGGCGGTGCCCGAGGTGCAACAGCTGCTGACGGTGCGCTTGCTCACCCGCATCGGCTGGTTCTACGACGACCAGCCCAGCGGCGAGCAGCACCTGGCCGAACTGCTGATGGACCTCGACGCCGCCGAGCTGCCCAACGCCGACCGCCTCGCCGCACTCGCCTACCGCTTCGGCCGCTACGACAACGCCGAGCGCTTCCTGGCGAAGGCCGGCGACAGCGGCCTCGCCTGGTGGCTGAGGGCCAAGCTGGCCCTGCGCGCCGGCGACACCCCGCGCGCCACCGAAGCCTATGCCCGCGCCGCCAGGGCCTTCCCCGAGGACGAGCAATGGGGTGCCCGGCGCACCGAGAACTGGGAGTGGGAAACCGTCAGGCCGCGCTGCCGGGTGGAGGGCGAGCGCGCCATCCTCGCGCTGCAGCGCGGCGACTACCTGGAGGCTTTCGACAACCTCTACCGCAGCGGCGAGATCTACTGGATGGACGCCGCCGCCGTGGCCGAGCGGGTGCTCACCCTCGACGAACTCAAGGGCTATGTGGACGCCAAGGTGGACGCGCCGCCGGCACAGACCCAGGAAGACCGCGACGCCTACCGCCCGCGCCCGGTGGCCGCCTCCCTGCGCGAGCTGCTGGGCCGTCGCCTGCTGCGCGAAGGCCGCTACGACGAAGCCCCGGCCTACTTCGAGAGCGACGAACTGCGCGCCGCTGCCCGTGAATACGGCCAGGCCCGCGAGCAGGCGCAGAGCCGCTGGACCGGCATCGGCCGCGCCGAGGCCTACTACACCGCCGCGCGCCTGGCCCGCTGGAAGGGCATGGAGCTGCTGGGCTACGAGATGTCACCGGACTTCCATGCGCTGGGCGGCTACTTCGCCCTCACCCAGGTCGGCACGCTGAAGGCGGAGGGGCTGTTGTCCGAGGGCGAGGTGCAGCGACAGAACGCCCATATGGCGCAGCCCAACTCGCGCTATCACTACCGCTGGGTCGCCGCCGACCTCACCGAGCGCGCCGCCGACGACCTGCCCCATACCAGCCAGGCCTTCGCCGCCGTGCTGTGCAAGGGCAGCGGCTGGATCCAGTACACCGACCTTCCCCGCGCCCAGGCCATCTACCGGCGCTACGTCGAGCACGGCCCCTTCGTGGAGTGGGCGGGCAACTTCGGCATGAACTGCGAGGAGCCGGACTTCGAGAGCGCCCACGGCCGCCTGTGGGAAGAACGTGAACAGGCCGTGCGCGACGGGTTCTACTCCATCAGGTACGGCCTCGTCGCCGGCGCCGCGCTGTTGCTGGGTGCTGCCGGAGCCTGGCTGTGGCGCCGCCGTTCCCGATGAGCGGCAGCCCCGAGCCTTGTCTATAGTTGTGTGAATTGAGCAGGAGCCATGCCATGAGTGACACAGACAACGAGCGCCGACGCTTCCACCGCATCGCGTTCGATGCCGCCACCGAGATCGCCCAGGACGAGCGTCGCTGGAACGTCGAGCTGCAGGACATCTCCCTGAAGGGCCTGCTGGTGGAACGCCCGAGCAACTGGAACGGCGATCCGGACCAGCCGTTCCTCGCCACCGTCCGCCTCAGCGGCGACACCCAGGTGCGCATGGAAGTCGTGCTGACCCGCGTCCAGAAGGACCAACTGGGCTTCGTCTGCCAGCACATCGACCTGGACTCCATCGCCCACCTGCGCCGCCTGGTGGAGCTCAACCTCGGCAACGAAGGCCTGCTGGAGCGCGACCTCGCCGCCCTGGTGGAGAAGTAGCCGCTACTCGAACAACGCGTCCAGCGCCTGCTCCAGGCGTGTCACCGCGATCACCCGCAACCCGGGCGGCGCCTCCTTGGGGGCGTTGCCCTTGGGCACGATGGCCCGCTTGAAGCCGTGCTTGCCCGCCTCCTTCAGACGCTCCTGGCCGCTGGGCACGGGACGCACCTCGCCCGACAGCCCCACTTCGCCGAACACCAGCAGGTCATGCTCCAGCGGGCGGTTGCGCAGGCTCGACATGATCGCCGCGATCAACGCCAGGTCGGAGGCCGTCTCCAGCACCTTGACCCCGCCCACCACGTTGAGGAACACGTCCTGGTCATGGGTGGGGATGCCGCCGTGGCGGTGCAATACCGCCAGCAGCATCGCCAGGCGGTTCTGGTCCAGGCCCAGGGTCACGCGACGCGGGTTGGCCAGGTGGCTGGTGTCCACCAGAGCCTGCACCTCCACCAGCATCGGCCGCGAGCCTTCCCAGGTGGCCATGACCACGCTGCCGGGCACCGCTTCCTGGGCGCGGGTGAGGAAGATCGCCGAGGGGTTGGAAACCTCCTTGAGGCCCTTGTCGGTCATGCCGAACACGCCCAGCTCGTTGACCGCGCCGAAACGGTTCTTCACCGCCCGCAGCAGGCGCAGGCGGCCATCGGACTCGCCCTCGAAATACAGCACCGTGTCGACCATGTGCTCCAGCACGCGCGGCCCCGCCAGGGCGCCTTCCTTGGTCACGTGGCCGACCAGGAAGATCGCCGTGCCGCTCTGCTTGGCGTAGCGCACCAGCAACGCCGCGCTCTCGCGCACCTGGGCCACGCCGCCGGGGGCGGACTGCAGCTGCTCGGTGAAGATGGTCTGGATGGAGTCGATCACCATCACCTTGGGCTTCTCGACCCGAGCGGTGGCGATGATGCTTTCGATGCAGGTCTCGGTCATCACCTTGAGCTTGTCCTCGGGCAGCCCGAGGCGGCGGGCGCGCATGGCGACCTGCTGCTGGGATTCCTCACCGGTGACGTAGAGCGCGGGGAAGCGCGCGGCGATGTTGCACAGGGTCTGCAGGAGGATGGTGGACTTGCCGATGCCCGGGTCGCCGCCGATCAGCACCACCGAGCCGTCGACCAGGCCGCCGCCGAGCACGCGATCCAGCTCGGCGGAAGCGGTGGAGAAGCGTGGCATCTCCTCGACGCTGACCTCGGCCAGGGTCTTGATCTGCGCCTGGCCGCCGGCCCAGCCGGCGCGCCCGCTGGGGGGCGCGGCGCCGTCGATGACGGTTTCAACCAGGGTGTTCCAGGCCCCGCAGTCACCGCATTGGCCGGCCCATTTGGGGAAGGTCGAGCCGCACTCGGTGCAGCCGTACATGCGCTTGGCCTTGGCCATCAGCGGACTCCGTCAGAAAAACGAAGCCCGCATGATAGCGGATCAACCCCCGCAGGCGCGCCCGCAGCCGCAGCAGCCTTCCTTGCGCTCCGGCGCCTTGAGTGCCTGCAGGTTCTGCAGCAGGCCGTCGCGGCGCATGCGCAGGGCCTGGAGGCTGGAGCCGTCCAGCGGCTCGCTGCCCTGCTCGATGCGGCCGATGCGCTTCTCCAAAAGCTCGTACTGCTCGCGCAGGCGGGCGATGCGCTCCTCGGCGCGACGCGCCTCGTACAGGGCCTTGCGGTCACGCTCGGGGGCGGTGCTGGGAAGGGTGTCGTAGACGGTCATGGCGACGGCTCCGGAAGGGGAAATGGGCGCCAGACTACCCAGCGCCGGCCTCCCCCGCGTTGACGCCGATCAAGCCGCCTCGCCGGCTACCGGGAACGGTTTCCTAGTGGTTCTTGAGCAACTGGGCGATCTCGTCCTTCAGCGCCACCCGCTGCATCTTCAGGCTGTGCAGGGCGAGGTCGTCGAGGGCGTGCTTGCCGTCCTCCACTTCATAGATGCGTGCATCGAGACGCTGGTACTCCTGCGCCAGGCGGGAAAAATGCACGTTGTGTTGCAGCATCTCCTGCATCGTGTCGCGATATTCGGGGAACTCGCGATTGAGGGGGTGATGTTCGAGCGGCATGGTCGGGCTCCTCTCTCCGGAAACTTCCTTGAGGCTAGACCAAGCGGGGCCTTTGTTGGTGCCGGGCGGCCCGATGGCGTGTTCAGTGAACACTCGTGGCTGTGCGCCGCCCGCGGGAAGTTCTAGGATTGTGCGCCTGACCGAGGAGAACCCCGATGCTGGAGCTGCGCCCTAGCTGCGAAGCCTGTTCCCGTCCCCTGCCCCCGTCGAGCACCGATGCGCGCATCTGCTCGTTCGAGTGCACCTTCTGCGCCACCTGCGCACAGCGCCTGGAAAACGTCTGCCCCAACTGCGGCGGCGGCTTCTACCCGCGCCCGGTGCGCCCGAAGGTCCTGCTGGCCCGCTACCCGGCCACCGGCGTGAAGGTGGAAAAGCCAGTCGACACGAGCGTCCACGCTGACTTCTGCCGCCTCTACCGCCATGTGGAACCGCAACATCGCTGAGATGGCGCGGTCAGAACACTCGGTTACACTTTCAGCCCATAACCAGAACCCGGGGAGCGGTACATGAGCCTACTGAACGAATTCAAAGCCTTCGCAGTGAAGGGCAATGTGGTCGACATGGCGGTGGGCATCATCGTCGGTGCGGCCTTCGGCAAGATCGTCTCGTCCTTCGTCGGTGACGTGATCATGCCGCCGATCGGCCTGCTGATCGGCGGGGTCGACTTCACCGACCTGGCCATCACCCTCAAGGCCGCCCAGGGCGACGTGCCGGCAGTGGTGCTGAGCTACGGCAAGTTCATCCAGACGGTGCTGGATTTCATCATCGTCGCCTTCGCCATCTTCATGGGCGTGAAGGCCATCAACAAACTCAAGCGCGAAGAGGCCGTGGCCCCTTCCGTCCCGCCGGCACCGACGCCGGAGGAAGTGCTGCTGACCGAGATCCGCGACCTGCTCAAGTCGCAGCAGCAGGACAGGCAGCCCTGACCGGATTGTCTTCGCAAACATGAAAACGGCGCCCGAAGGCGCCGTTTCCGTTTCACGCCCCCGTAGCCCGTGCTTCAGCCCGGGACCTCCGGCCACTCCGTTCCCCGCGCTGAAGCACGGGCTACCACCGGGGAACGCACCTCGTAGGGCGGGTGAAACCCGCGAAGCTCATATGAAAACGGCGCCTCGCGGCGCCGTTTTCGTTTTCAGGCTCAGCCCGTCTCCTCGACCGGCCTCAGCAGCAGGCGGTTGACCCGGCGCTCGCGCACCTCGGTCACCCGCAGCTCCCAACCTTCGACCTCGAGGCGGTCGCCGACCATCGGCAGGCGGTCCAGCAGGCTCATGGCCAGGCCCGCCAGGGTCTGGTAATCGTCCGTGGGGCGGGCGCGGAAGCCCAGGCGCTCGCGCAGCACCGCCAGGTTCACCGCACCGCTGACCTTGTAGCCCTCGCCACTGGGCTCGATGTCCAGGCCCTCGCTCTCGCTGGCGTCGGGCAACTGGCCGGCGATGGACTCCAGGATATCGGTCATGGTCACCAGGCCTTCGAAGCCGCCGAACTCGTTGACCACGAAGGCGATGTGGGTCGAGGCCTCGCGCATCTGCTCCAGGGCGCCCAGCACCGAGACGCTTTCCGGCAGGTTGACCGGTGAGCGCAGCAACGACTCCAGGTCCGGCTCCTCGCCGCGCAGCAGTTCCTTGAACAACTCCTTCTTGTGCAGGTAGCCCAGGGGCTCGTCCACCGCACCGCCACGGATCACCACCAGGCGCGAGTGCGGCGCCTGCAGCAGGGCCTGGTGGACCTGCTCACGGGAATCGTCCAGGTCGATGCGGTTGACCCGCGCGCGGTCGGTCATCACGGTGCGGATCGAACGCTCGGCCAGGTGCAGCACGCCACTGATCATCACCCGCTCGCGGCGGTCGAACACCGCGGTATCGCCTTCGCCGTCCCTGAGCATGTCGGCGATGTCGTCGCCCACCTCGCCGGCATCCACGCCGCGCCCGCCGAGCAGGCGCAGCACCGCGTGGGCGGTACGCTCACGCAGGCCACGGCTGCCCTGCAGCTGGCGCTTGCGGCGCCAGCGCACCGTCTGGTTGGCCAGCTCGATGAGGATCGAGAAGCCGATGGCCGCGTACAGGTAGCCCTTGGGAATGTGGAAGCCCAGGCCTTCGGCGGTGAGGCTGAAGCCGATCATCATCAAAAAGCCCAGGCACAGCATGATCACCGTGGGGTGGGCGTTGACGAAGGCGGTCAGCGGCTTGCTGGCGACGATCATCAGGCCGATGGAGATCACCACGGCGATCATCATCACTTCCAGGTGCTCGACCATGCCGACGGCGGTGATCACCGCGTCGAGGGAGAACACCGCGTCGAGCACCACGATCTGCGCGACCACCGGCCAGAACATCGCATAGGTGCGGCTGCCGCCCTGGTGGTGGACCCGCCCCTCGATGCGCTCGTGCAGCTCCATGGTGGCCTTGAACAACAGGAACACACCGCCGAACAGCATGATCAGGTCACGCCCGGAGAAGGCCTGGCCGAACACCTCGAACAGCGGCTCGGTCAGGGTCACCAGCCAGGAGATGCTGGCCAGCAGGCCCAGGCGCATGATCAGCGCCAGCGACAGGCCGATCAGGCGGGCGCGGTCACGCTGCTCGGGGGGCAGCTTGTCGGCGAGGATGGCGATGAACACCAGGTTGTCGATGCCGAGGACGATCTCCAGCACGATCAGTGTCAGCAGTCCCAGCCAGGCGGTGGGGTCGGCTATCCATTCCATGTTCAGGCACTCCTGGGCGAAAGACGGGCAGGCGCGAAGGCTGCATCGGCGCCATGGAAGCGCTGCAGGCGGATCGGCATGCGGGAAGATCGCGCGGCGGAGTGCCACGCTCGGATCGGGCGCTCGGCGGCGCCGGGTGAGGAAGGGGCCACGCCCACGCTGCTGGGGGGTGGTTTGCTACTGTCGCTGTCCATTGGGTCCCGGATCGAAAAAACGGACGTGCATCCTAGGACATGAATGCACGCCGTTTAATCCGGGAATTTTTACCAATCGTGTACGAAGTCGCTTAGCGCCGGCGGAACAAGGGCCTCGGCTCGATCACCGAACGCCCGTAGAGCACGCTGACCCCGGCCAGCCCCTTGAGCGCGTCGACCACGGACTTGTCCGCGCGCACGGCGAAGGCATCGAAGCCGCACTGGCGCATGTGCGCGAGCTGGTCGCGCAGCACATCGCCCACCGCGCGCAGCTCGCCGTGCCAGCCGAGCCGGCTGCGCAGCAGATAGGCCTGGCTGTAGCCACGGCCGTCGCGGAAGCTGGGGAAATCCACGGCGAGGAGCGGCACATCGGTATCCAGCAGCGGCCCCAGCGTCTCCACCTCGTCATCCGGTTGCAGCAGCAGGCCGTCGCGGCCATCACGCTCGCGCCACAGGGCCAGCGGCAGGATCAACGGACCGTCCGGCAGGCCTTCGCCCACCTCGCGCACCAGGGTCCAGGGGTCGTCCGGCACCAGCTGCGGTTCTCCCTCCAGCAGGCGGATGAGGTTGTTCATGCCGGCACCTGCGCGCGGGCATAGACCCGCTCCTTGAAGGGCTCGATGCCAATGCGCCCGACGGTGTCGACGAAGCGCTCCTCCAGCTCGCGGTAGTCGAGGTAGGTGGCGACGATGCGCTCGATCACCTCCGGCACCTCGGCGGCGCTGAAGGACGGGCCGATCACCTTGCCCAGCGCCGCCGCCATGCCCTGGGCGCCGCCGAGGGTGATCTGGTACCACTCGCTGCCCCCCTTGTCGACGCCGAGGATGCCGATGTTGCCGATGTGGTGATGGCCGCAGGCGTTCATGCAGCCGGAGATGTTCAGGCTCAGCTCGCCCAGGTCGTGGAGGTAGTCCAGGTCCTCGAAACGCTGCTGGATGGCCTGGGCGACGGGGATCGACTTGGCGTTGGCCAATGCACAGTAGTCGCCACCGGGGCAGGCGATGATGTCGGTCAGCAGGCCGATGTTCGGCGTCGCCAGGCCGGTATCTCGGGCGGCGTTCCAGAGCGCGTACAGGTCGCGCTTGCGCACGTCGGGCAGCACCAGGTTCTGTTCGTGGGCGATGCGGATCTCGCCGAAGCCGAAGCGCTCGGCCCAGTCGGCCACCGCCTCCATCTGCGCGGCGGTGACGTCCCCCGGCGGCGCGTCGATCCCGGGCTTGGTGGACAGCACCACGGCGACGTACCCCGGCACCTTGTGCGGCTGCAGGTTGCGCGAGCACCAGCGGGCGAACTCGGCATCGGCGGCCAGCTGGCTGCCGAAGGCCAGGTCGATGTCATCGAGCGTCTCGTAGCTCGGCGCGTCGAAGGCGGCGGCCACGCGCTGGTACTCCGCGAGGGTCAGCTGGGCCGGGCCGTCGCGCAGGTGCTGCCACTCGGCCTCCACCTCGCGGGCGAAGGCCTCGATGCCCAGCGCCTTGACCAGGATCTTGATCCGCGCCTTGTACTTGTTGTCGCGCCGGCCGTGGCGGTTGTACACCCGCAGGATGGCCTCGACGTAGGACAGCAGGTGCTGCCACGGCAGGCCCTCGCGGATCTGCAGGCCGAGGATCGGCGTGCGCCCGAGGCCACCGCCCACCAGCACCCGCAGGCACATCTCGCCCGCCGCGTCGCGGTACAGGTAGAGGCCGATGTCGTGCATCTGGATGGCCGCGCGGTCCTCGCCGGACGCGGAGATGGCGATCTTGAACTTGCGCGGCAGGAACAGGAATTCGGGGTTGATGGTGGACCACTGGCGCAGGATCTCGGCCAGCGGGCGCGGGTCCAGCAGCTCGTCGGCGGCCACCCCGGCGAAGGCCTCGGTGGTGATGTTGCGCACGCAGTTGCCGGAGGTCTGGATGGCGTGCATCTCCACCTCGGCCAGGCGTTCGAGGATGTCCGGCACCTCGGCCAGCTCAATCCAGTTGAACTGGATGTTCTGCCGCGTGGTGAAGTGGCCGTAGCAGCGGTCATGGTCGCGGGCGATGCCGGCCAGGGTGCGCAGCTGCCGCGACGACAGGGTGCCGTAGGGGATGGCCACGCGCAGCATGTAGGCGTGCTTCTGCATGTACAGCCCGTTCTGCAGGCGCAGCGGCAGGAACTCCTCCTCGCTCAGCTCGTCGCTGATGCGCCGCGCCACCTGGTCGCGGAACTGCGCCACGCGCTCGCGTACCAGCGCGTGGTCATAGTCGTCGTATCGATACATGCAAGGCTCCTCGGTCTGGCGCCGCCCCTGCACCGGGAGCGGAACAACGAGGTGCCACTATGGGCGGCCATGCCCCTCATAAACAGCCGCAGATGTGAACGCGAAAAGCAGATCAGATTTCGCGCCCGCTCAACGTCGCCGCTGCTTCCCTGGCATGCCCGCGCCTGGGATCTGATCTCTAAAAACCTCAATGATCTGAGCCTGTTTTGTTCGGACCCGGCTTTCTAGAGTGGCGAGCCTGCCAGCCCCGGTGCTGGCGCCTTCTTCCGCAATCGAAAAGGTTCCGCCATGAACACCGCACTACAGGAGCCCACCTACAACTACCGGGTGGTTCGTCAGTTCACGATCATGACCCTGGTCTGGGGCGTGGTCGGCATGGGGCTGGGCGTGTTCATCGCCGCCCAGCTGGTCTGGCCGCAGCTCAACCTCGACCTGCCCTGGACCAGCTTCGGCCGCCTGCGCCCCCTGCACACCAACCTGGTGATCTTCGCCTTCGGCGGCAGCGCGCTGTTCGCCACCAGCTACTACACGGTGCAGCGCACCTGCCAGGCGCGACTGTTCGGCGACGGCCTGGCCGCCTTCACCTTCTGGGGCTGGCAGGTCCTCGTGGTGATGCTGCTGGTCACCCTGCCCCAGGGGCTGACCACCACCAAGGAATACGCCGAGGTGGAATTCACCGGCGCCGTGTGGATGGGCATCGTCTGGGTCGCCTACGCGCTGGTGTTCTTCGGCACCGTGATGAAGCGCCGCACCCGGCACATCTACGTCGGCAACTGGTTCTTCGGCGCCTTCATCCTGGTCACCACCATGCTCCACGTGGTCAACCACATGGCCATCCCGGTCAGCTGGTTCAAGTCCTATCCGCTCTACAGCGGCGCCACCGATGCCATGGTGCAGTGGTGGTACGGGCACAACGCGGTGGGCTTCTTCCTCACCACCGGCTTCCTCGGGATGATGTATTACTTCATTCCCAAGCAGGCCGGGCGCCCGGTCTACTCCTACCGCCTGTCCATCGTTCACTTCTGGGCGCTGATCACCCTGTACATCTGGGCCGGCCCGCACCACCTGCACTACACCGCCCTGCCGGACTGGGCCCAGAGCCTGGGCATGGCGATGTCGATCATCCTCCTGGCGCCCAGCTGGGGCGGCATGATCAACGGCATGATGACCCTCTCCGGTGCCTGGCATAAGTTGCGCGACGACCCGATCCTGCGCTTTCTCATCGTCTCGCTGGCCTTCTACGGCATGTCCACCTTCGAAGGCCCGATGATGGCCATCAAGACGGTCAACGCCCTCTCCCACTACACCGACTGGACCATCGGCCACGTGCACGCCGGCGCCCTCGGCTGGGTGGCGATGATCACCTTCGGCTCGCTCTACCACCTGATCCCGAAGATCTTCGGCCGCGAGCGGATGTACAGCACCCGGCTGATCAACGCGCACTTCTGGCTGGCCACCATCGGCACCGTGCTCTACATCGCCTCGATGTGGGTCAACGGCATCACCCAGGGCCTGATGTGGCGAGCGGTCAACGACGACGGCACCCTCACCTACTCCTTCGTCGAGGCCCTCGAAGCCAGCCACCCGGGATTCTTGGTGCGCTTCATCGGCGGCGCCTTCTTCCTCACCGGCATGCTGCTAATGGCCTGGAACAGCTGGGTCACCATCCGCGCGCCGCGCAGCGAAGCCGCCGCCATCGCGGCCCGCACCTGAGGAAGCGGCCATGGACCTGGATGGCTTCTACGGGCTGCTGTCCCTCGGCGCCCTGGTGTTCTTCTACGTCGCCACCCAGCTCAGCCTGGGCGGCAAGGACCAGCGGCAGATCGACGAAGCCACCATGCTGCCCTTCGCCGACGACGAACCCGTGGCCCGGCGCATGGAACGCGCCACCGGGCGCAGCAGCACCGGTTGCAGCTGCCCCGGGCGCTGCGACGGCGCTTGTGCGAATCGTGGGGATGTGGAGATGTGAGGGGTAAGGCGGCGCTCCGCGAACCATGCGAAGCCCCGTGCCGCAGGATGGGTAGAGCCGTGCGAAACCCATGCTGACAGCCCGGCACCGATCCCATGCCCTACCCCGCATCGATGGGTTTCGCTTCGCTCTACGCCATCCCACGGGGCTCGCAGGGCCAACGTCTTCTACCAGTAATTCTCCACCGCCACCTGCCCGGGTCGGCGGGTGAGGGCCAGGTTCATGTCGCGGGCCTTCAGCACCGCTCGGGTGTCTTCGATCATCTGCGGGTTGCCGCAGAGCATCACCCGCGAATGCTCGGGGGCCAGCGCCAGGCCGGCTGCGCGCTCCAGCTCGCCGTTCTCGATCAACGTGGTGATGCGCCCGCTCAGCGCACCGGGCACCTGCTCGCGGGTCACCACCGGGATGTAGGTGAGCTTGTCGGCGACGCCTTCCAGATGCTCCAGGCCCTTCAAGCCCCCGATCAACGGCTGGTAGGCCAGCTCGCGCTCATGCCGTGCGCTGTACACCAGCACGATGCGCTCGAAGCGCTGCCACACCTCCAGGTCCTGGAGGATGGACAGGAAGGGCGCGATACCGGTACCGGTGGCCAGCAGCCAGAGGTCGCGGCCGTCATTGAAGCGATCGAGGGTGAGGAAGCCGAAGGCCTGCTTGTCGACCAGCAGGGTGTCGCCCACGGCGAGGCGGCTCAGCTCGCTGGTGAATTCGCCGCCGGGCACCACGATGGAGAAGAACTCCAGGTGCTCGTCATGGGGCGCGGACACCATGGAGTAGGCGCGCCACACGGTGCTGCCATCGGCCCTGGTCACGCCCAGGCGGGCGAACTGGCCGGCGCGGAAACGGAAACCGGGGTCACGGGTGGTGCGCAGGGTGAACAGGCTCGGCGTCAGGGTATGGACGTCGAGCAGGGTCTGGCGGGTGAACTTCTCTTCGCTGGCGCTCATTGCGGGCTCCTGTCGCTGGAACCCCGCCAGTGTCCCGCAAAGCGCGCGCGGGAAACACCCGCGCGCGTTGTGGCTATAGACCGATCAGTGCTTGCGGTTGACGGTCTGGGCCGCGCGCAGCACGTCGGCACCGATCTCCGCCTCGTAGGTCTTCCACAGCGGCATCAGGGCCTGGCGCCAGGCGTCACGCTCCTCGGGGGTGAGGGTGATCACCTTGGCCTTGCCGGCGGCGATGACGCGCTCGCGGTCCTTCTGGTTCATCGCCTCGGCGTCCTTGTTCACCGCGAAGGTCACCTCTTCGATGATCGCTTCCAGCTCGGTGCGGGTCTGGTACGGGATGCTGATCCAGAATTTCTGGTTGGTGATCAGCATGTAGTTCAGCGAACCGTGGTTGGTCTCGATGACGTAGGGCTGGACGGTGTCGATCTTCTGGCTGGCGATGTTCGACCAGGGGCCTTCGGTGCCCTGGATGGTGCCCGCCTGGAGCGCCTTGAAGGCGTCGGCGAAGGGCATCTTCACGGTCTTGGCGCCGAGCAGGCCGAACTGCGCGTCGAGCACGGAGGAGGGCTGGATACGGAAGGCCAGGCCCTTGGCGTCCTCGGGCTTGCGCAGTTCGCGGCTGGAGGTCAGCTCCTTCATGCCGTTGTTCCAGTAGCCCAGGCCATAGATGCCCTGCTTGGACATCGAGCGCAGCAGCTCGCGGCTCTTGTCGCGCTTCTGGAAGCGCTTGACGGCTTCGAGGTCATCGAACAGGAACGGCAGGTCGAACACCTGCAACTGCTTGGTGTACGCCTCGAACTTGGACAGCGAGGGCGCCAGCATCTGCACCTGGCCGCTCTGCAGCGCCTGGATCTCGTCGGCATCGCCATAGAGGCTGGAGTTCGGGTAGACCTCGACCTTCACCTTGCCCGGCAGGCGTTCTTCCACCAGCTTCTTGAACAGCAGCGCGCCCTTGCCCTTGGGCGTGTCCTCGGCCACGACGTGGGAGAACTTGATGAGGATCGGCTCCTCGGCCAGCGCGGAGCTGGAAAGGACCATGAGCGAAGCGAACAGCGCCCCGAACAGAGACTTGTACATGTATGCACCTGTGCAAATGGCAACGGCGAAGCCCGCGCCATGCGCGTCGGCTCCGTCTGGAATAAGGTTTTTTTCGGTGGAACGCCCGCTCCCAACCAGCGGGTACGCACCGTTTTTTACGGCGTACCAGGTCGTTCAGGGCAGAGAAATGCCAGATGCCTGGTTATTATTGGAGCTGTCCCGGCGCAGAGAATCGCCATGGGATGGCGGGCCGAAATCAGAGGCGCGGATTCTTAGGCAAAACTGATCAATAAACAAGCACCGCTAATCCCAACCAGCTCTCACTTCCAGCACAATCTTCGCCTTCACCCGAGTCCAGAGTTCCCGATGCCCCCACTGCTCACCCCTTTCGGCCAGCTCGACCTGGTCCGCGTTCCCGACCAGCCGAACGACCCGCTGCAGGCCTTCGACGCCGCCGACGAGTACCTGCTCGGCCACCTGCACGAGCAGGCGCCCGACGCCGCCACCCGGGTGCTGGTGCTCAACGACAGCTTCGGCGCCCTGGCCGCCAGCCTGGCCCCGCATGTGCAGGTCACCAGCAGCGGTGATTCGCACCTGGGCTTGCTCGGCCTGCAACGCAACCTCGCGCGCAACGGCCTGGCCGCCGACGCGGTGCGCTTCGTGCCGGCCAGCGAACCGATGGACGGTCCCTTCGACCGCGTGCTGGTCCGCGTGCCCAAGACCCTGGCGCTGATGGAAGAGCAACTGATCCGCCTGCAGGGCCACCTGGCGCCCGGCGCCACGGTGGTGGCCGCCGGCATGGTCAAGCACCTGCCCCACGCCGCTGGCGACCTGCTGGAGAAGTACATCGGCCCGATGCAGGCCTCGCTGGCGGTGAAGAAGGCCCGCCTGCTGGTGGCCACGGCAGCGGACCGAGCGGCCGCCCGCTCGCCCTACCCGACCCGCTACCAGCTCGACGAACCGCGCCTCGAACTGCTCAACCACGCCAACGTGTTCTGCCGCGAAGGCCTGGACATCGGCACCCGCGCCTTCCTCCCGCACCTGCCCAGGCGCCTGGACGCCACCCGCGTGGCCGACCTGGGTTGCGGCAATGGCGTGCTCGGCATCGCCTACGCCCTGGCCAACCCGCACGCGCAGCTGACGCTGGTGGACGAGTCGTACATGGCCGTGCAATCGGCTGTGGATAACTGGCGCGCGGCCCTGGGCGAGCGACCGGTGGAGATCCGCCCCGGCGACGGCCTCGCCGAGCAGCCGGCCGGCTCGCTGGACCTGGTGCTGTGCAACCCGCCCTTCCACCAGCAGCAGGTGGTGGGCGACTTCCTCGCCTGGCGCATGTTCGTGCAGGCGCGCGATGCGCTGGTCACCGGCGGCGAGCTGTGGATAGTCGGCAACCGCCACCTGGGCTACCACGCCAAGCTCAAGCGCCTGTACCGCGGCGTCGAGCAGATCGCCGCCACGCCCAAGTTCGTGATCCTCAAGGCCACCAAATAGGGCCGTGATTCAAGCGGGCGCCGCCGTGGGTCGGGTGCAACCCGACAGCCCCGTCGCTGGGATTCGCGGGTTCCACCCGCCCTGCACGAGCCGACCGTTGCGTAGGGTGGACCCCGCTTCATCGGTCTACCATCGGAGCCGGGCCGGGCACCGCTGGTGGATGTAAAAAGCGACATCCACCCTACCGTCCTGCGCTCCCTGGTGCTGCGGGGAGTCGCTCAACCGTAGGGCGGGGGACCCGCTTCACCGGTCCACCCTCGGAGCCGGGCCGGGCACCTTGCCCTTCACAACAGGCATCGCGAGCAGAGCTCGCTCCTACGGGAGCGAGCCCGGGCCCGGCTCAGGGCGTGCTCAGCCCCGCCGCATTCATGAACAGACGCAGCAGGTAGGACACCACACCCAGGGCCAGTACGCTGGCGGTCCAGATCGCCAGCAGCCAGCCCAGGCGCTGCCACAGGGGTTTCTTCTCGGGGTTGTCCACAGCCATGGTCGCTCTCCTGGCCACTAGTGGTAGCCCTGGTCCGGGGTCACCTTGCCGCGGAACACGTAGTAGCTCCAGGCGGTGTACACGAGGATGAAGGGGATGATGAACAGCGCCCCCACCAGCGCGAAGCCCTGGCTCTGCGGCGGCGCGGCGGCCTGCCAGATGCTCAGCGAGCCCGGCACGATGTTCGGCCAGAGGCTGATGCCCAGGCCGCTGTAGCCGAGGAAGATGAGGATCAGGGTGAGCACGAAGGGCTTGATGTTGTCGTAGTTCGCCACCGATCGCAGCAGGTAGAAGAAGGTCACCAGCACCAGCAGCGGCACCGGCATGAACCAGAACAGGTTGGGCAGGCTGAACCAGCGCTGGGCGATCTCGCCATGGGACAAGGGCGTCCAGATGCTGACGATGCCGATCACCGCCAGCAGCACCAGGGCCAGCGGGCGCGCCATGTCGTGCATCTGCTCCTGCAGGCGGCCTTCGGTCTTCATGATCAGCCAGGTGCAGCCGAGCAGCGCATAGGCCGCCACCAGCCCCAGGCCGCTGAAGATCGGGAAGGGCGCCAGCCAGTCCAGCCCGCCGCCGGCGAACTGGCGGTTCTCCACCGGGATGCCCTCGATGAAGGCCCCCAGGGCCACGCCCTGGAAGAAGGTCGCCGCCAGGGAGCCGCCGATGAAGGCCTTGTCCCAGATGTGGCGCTTGTGCTCCTTGGCCTTGAAGCGGAACTCGAAGGCCACGCCACGGAACACCAGGCCGATGAGCATGAACATCAGCGGCAGGTAGAGCGCGCTCAGCACCACCGAGTAGGCCAGCGGGAAGGCCGCGAACAGGCCCGCCCCGCCCAGCACCAGCCAGGTCTCGTTACCGTCCCACACCGGCGCGACGGTGTTCATCATCACGTCGCGCTCGGAGTCGTCCTTGACGAAGGGGAAGAGGATGCCGATGCCCAGGTCGAAGCCGTCCATCACCACGTACATCATCACGCCGAAGACGATGATGATCGCCCAGATCAGAGAAAGGTCGATGCCCATGTTCAGTTCCTCGCGCCCAGGTCGTCACCCGAGTTGTCGTCGTCTTCCATATTCTCGTCGGCCGCCGAGATGGGCCGCGCCGGCGTACGTTTCTGGCCGGGACCGCCGATACCCTGCTCCTTGCCCTCGTCGGTCTTCGGTCCCTTGCGCACCAGGCGCAGCAGGTAGCTGAAGCCGGCGCCGAACACGGCGAAATAGACCACCACGAACATGATCAGGGTGAGGCTCATCTGCGCGAAGCTGTGGTTGGACGAGGCGTCGGCGGTGCGCATCAGGCCGTACACGACCCAGGGCTGGCGGCCGATCTCGGTGGTGAACCAGCCGGCGAGGATCGCGATCAGCCCGGACGGCCCCATCCACAGGCATAGGTGGAGGAAGGGCCGCGAGGTGAAGAGCCCGCCGCGCCAGCGCAGCCACAGGCTCCAGACGCCGACCAGGATCATCAGCAGGCCCAGGGCGACCATGATGCGGAACGACCAGAAGACGATGGTGGAGTTGGGCCGGTCTTCCTTGGGGAACTCCTTCAGCGCCGGCACCTGCTTGTCCAGGCTGTGGGTGAGGATCAGGCTGCCGAGGTAGGGGATCTCCACCTTGAAGCGGGTTTCCTCGCGCTCCATGTCCGGCCAGCCGAAGAGGATCAGCGGCGTCGCCTCGCCGGGCGGGTTCTCCCAATGGCCCTCGATGGCGGCGATCTTCGCCGGCTGGTGCTTGAGGGTGTTGAGGCCGTGCATGTCGCCGATGAAGGCCTGCACCGGCGCCACCAGAAGGGCCATCCACATGGCCATGGAGAGCATCTGGCGGATCGCCGGGTTGTCCCGCCCGCGCAGCAGGTGCCAGGCCGCCGAGGAGCCGACGAAGAACGCCGTGGCGAGGAAGGCCGCGGTGGCCATGTGCGCCAGGCGATAGGGGAAGGACGGGTTGAAGATCACCGCGAACCAGTCGGTGGGGATCACCCGGCCATCGACGATCTCGAAGCCCTGGGGCGTCTGCATCCAGCTGTTGGAGGCGAGGATCCAGAAGGTGGAGATCAGCGTGCCGATGGCCACCATCACCGTGGAGAAGAAGTGCAGGCCCGGGCCGACGCGGTTCCAGCCGAACAGCATCACGCCGAGGAAGCCGGCCTCGAGGAAGAACGCGGTGAGCACCTCGTAGGTCAGCAGCGGCCCGGTGACCGAGCCGGCGAAGTCGGAGAACGCGCTCCAGTTGGTGCCGAACTGATAGGCCATCACCAGGCCGGACACCACGCCCATGCCGAAGTTGACGGCGAAAATCTTCGACCAGAAGTGATAGAGGTCGCGGTAGACCTCCCGGTTGGTCTTCAGCCACAAGCCTTCCAGTACCGCCAGGTAACTCGCCAGGCCGATGGTGATGGCCGGAAAGATGATGTGGAAGGAAATGGTGAAGGCGAACTGGATTCGGGCGAGATCAAGAGCCTCCAATCCGAACATTACGACGTCCTCTAGCTGGTTCACGGGCACGGCCCTGGGCGGGTCACTCCGGCAATTGGAGCGCGGGCCCTGGGAATTCGTTCTTTTTATCTGGAGTTTCAGGGAGATGGCGGCTCACTCAGCCGCAAGCGCAAGCCCAAGGTGCGGGCATTGACGCAGATCAATCAGCAGCTAAAGAGTAGCGCTTCGCTTGAGGAAAAAAGCTGTGGTCGATTGCCACGCGGCAGGTTGCCGCAGCGAGTGGATAGCCCTGGACAAACACGGAGCCGGACCGGAGCTCCGCTACAAGGTCACTGGACAGTCCTGAGCAGCCCGCTAACCCGCCTGGTGGATGGATGAAGCGTCATCCACCCTACACCCCTGGAAGCCGGTGCACGCCTACGGCCGTGGCGCGTGCCCCGAATCAAGGGCCTTGGGCGTGTCCACGTCCAGCACCACGCCAGGGTCGTCCACCTCCAGCGCCAACCAGGCCTCGCGATGGGCGGCGAGCACCGCACGGGCACCTTCGTCGCCCTGGAGGCGTTCGAGTTCAGGCCAGAAGGCGCGGCCGAAGATCACCGGGTGGCCGCGCCGGCCCTGGTGCAGCGGAAACAGGATGCGCCGGGCGTCGGCCCGCGCCAGCAGCCCGCCCAGGGTCGCCTCGGCCAGCCAGGGCATGTCGCCCAGCAGCACCGCCAGGGCATCGCCCCGGGCTGTGGATAACCCGCGCACGCCGGCCGCCAGGCTGTGGCCCATGCCCAGGTCGGCGTCCGCGCAGCGGATCACCGGGCAATCGGCCGGCAGGCCCAGCGCCGCCGGGTCGTCCTCCGGGCGTAGCACCACATGCACCTCATCGAACACCGCCCGCACCCGCGCCACGCTGGCCGCCAGCAGGGTGCGCCCATCGGCCAGGCGCGCCTGGCGCTTGTCGCTGCCGAAGCGGGTACCACGGCCAGCGGCGAGGATCAGGGCGATGACGGGGGGCATGACAACTCCTGGGGCATCAAAGAATGGGTGGGAGCGAATTCATTCGCGAAAGGGCCGCGCAGCGGTCCCAGCAGCAAACCGATACAGAGCAGCAGCCTGTCGGCCGCCATCGCGAATGAATTCGCTCCCACAGAGAGCCGCCCATGTATTCCGTCCAGGGAATCAAACCCGCTCGCGCGGTATCGCATTGCGCACCCGCAGGATGTCGGCAAGCACCGCCAGGGCGATCTCCGCCGGGGTCTTGCTGCCCAGGTTCAGGCCGATGGGGGCGATGATGCGGGCCATGTCCGCTTCGCTCAGGCCGCCCACGCGGCGCAGGCGCTCCCGGCGCTTGGTGCTGGTGGCCATCGAGCCCATCACGCCGATGTAGAAGGCCTCGGTGCGCACCGCCTCGATCATCGCCAGGTCGTCGATGCGCGGGTCGTGGGTCAGCGCCACCACGGCGGTGTCAGCGTGGCAACCACCGTTGCGGATCACTTCGGACGGCAGCTCGCGACGCACCTCGACGCCCGGCAGCTCGACGCCCTCGAGCACCTCCTCGCGGGGGTCACAGAGCACCACCTCGAAGCCCAGCGGCTGGGCGAACTCGGCGCACACCTGCGCCACCGAGGAATACCCGGCCAGCAGCAGGCGCTGGGCGGCCCCTACGCGCAGGCGGATGACCTGCTCGTCGCGCTCGACCCGGGCGCCCTGCTCGCGGTCCTCCCGCAGGGTGCGGCTGCCGCCGTCGATGCGGATCTCCCGCAGCAGCCGGCGCTGGCCGGCCAGGGCGCTTTCCAGCTCGCGCAGGTGCGCCTGCACCTCGCAATCGGCCGGCAGGTTCTCCACCAGCACGTCCAGCACCCCGCCGCAGGGCAGGCTGATCTTCGAACGCTCGTCGCTGCCGTCGCCGTAGCGCACCAGCGCCAGCGGCTCGGGGAAGGCGCCTTCGGCGACACGTTCGAGGAAGTCATCCTCGACGCAACCACCGGACAACGACCCCACCCACTGCCCCGCCTCGTTGGCGGCCAGCAGCGAACCCGGCGCGCGGGGCGCCGAGCCGTAGGTGGAAAGCACGGTACAGAGCCAGACACGCTGGCCGGCCCGGGACCATTCGAGGGCCTTGCGCACGACGATGAGGTCGAGGTGTTGCATGGTCAGTGAACCTTTTCGCTTCGCAGTTGGGAGACGCTCTCCATGCCGATGTCCCCGGGCGATCCTCCCCAGGTCTGGCGCAGGTAGTTGAGCAGATCGCGCATCCGCGCGTCATCAAGATCGTGCTGGAAGCCCGGCATCGGCTGCATCCGCTCGAAGCCGGTGAACTGCTGCTCGCGGATGCCGTCGTCGATCACCCGCAAGAGGTTGCGCGAATCCTCCTGGCGCAGGGTGGTGTTGCCGGCCATGGCCACCGCCACGTGGGGGATGCCCTGCCCCTGCGCGCCATGGCAGCCGGCGCAGAGGTTCAGGTACTCCTGGCGACCGGCCTGGGCGCTGGCGGTGAGCTCGGCCAGCGGGCGGGTGGCGATGGTCGCCGGAGCCGGCGGCTGGTCACCCATGAGGAACACCGCCATGGCCTGGTGATCCACCTCCGGCAGGTATTGCAGGCTGTGGTGCAGCACCGGGTACATCTCGTTGAACACCGAGCCCTGGGCGCTGATGCCGTGCTTGAGGAAGGTCGCCAGGTCGTCGGTGGTCCAGCCACGGGCGGCCAGCGCCTCGGCCTTCAGGCTCGGCGCCAGGTAGCCCAGAAGCACACCGCCTTCCATGCGCTGGTCCTGCTGCAGGGCACCGAGCGCGTTGCGCGGGGTGTGGCATTCACCGCAGTGGCCGAGGGCTTCCACCAGGTACTGGCCGCGCTGCCACTGCTCGCTCTTGCCCTCCGCCGGCTGCATCTGCACGCGGTTCTTGTAGAGCATGTTCCAGAACGCCAGGCCGAAGCGCAGGTTGAACGGGAAGGTCAGGCTGGTCTGCGGGCTCGCCTTGGGGATCGGCTCGCGGCTCATCAGGTAGGCGTAGAGGGCGTCGGAGTCCTCGCGGGTGATGAGGTGGTAGGAGGTGTAGGGCATCGCCGGGTAGAGCTTGCTGCCGTCGGGCTTCTCGCCCTGGGTCAGCGCGCGGTAGAGGTCATCGGCGGTGTAGTGGCCGATGCCGTGCTCCTTGTCCGGGCTGATGTTGGTGCCATAGATGGTGCCGAACGGCGACTCCAGGGGCAGGCCGCCGGCATAGGGGGCGCTGCCCTCGATGCTGTGGCAGGCCACGCAGTCGGCGGCGCGGGAAATGTAGCGGCCGCGCTCGATCAGGGCCTTGTCGGCGGGCGCTTCGGGCGCGGCGGTGGCGGCCAGGGGCAGGAACAGCCCGGCGGCGATCAGCAGTGCTTTCATCATCAGCCTTCCTTCACCAGACCCAGTTCCTCGACCACATCGCGCGCGGCGCTGTAGTAGCGGACGTAACCGGTGCAGCGGCAGATGTGCTTGCCCAGGGCGTTGTCGATCTCGCCCTCCAGCTCGCTGCGCTTGACCGGCTGGCGCTGCAGCTTCTCCACCAGCACGGTGGCGGCGTTGACGTAGCCCGGGGTGCAGTAGCTGCACTGGAAGGCGAACTGGTCGACGAACTTCTGCTGGATGGGGTTGAGGCTCTTCACCTCGCCCTTGTCGTCGAGCTGGGCGTGGCCCTCCACCGTGCGCACCTTCTTGCCGGCGAAGAAATGCGCGCCGGTGATGCAGGTGCGGATCTCCTCGCTGGTGCCGTCGGGCTTGTCGAGGATGGCCACGCAGGCGTGGCACACGCCCTGGCCGCAGCCCAGGCGCGAACCGGTGAGGTTCAGGTACTCGTGGAGGAAGTCGATCATCATCAGGTCATCCGCCACCTCGATGGGGCCGACGGCCTGGCCGTTGATGTTCATGCTGAGCGCGCGGTTAGCCATGGAGGGCCTCCTTGATGCGGGCCGGAGTCAGGGGAAGGTCGCGCAGGCGCTTGCCGGTGGCGTGGGCCACGGCGTTCACGATGGCGCCGACCACGGGGATCATCACCACTTCGGCGATGCCCTTGGCCGGGTCGCTGGGCGACAGCGGCGGCAGGATCTCCGCCGTCTGCGACCACACGGCGACGTCCTTCGCCCGGGGCAGCTGGTAGCGGTTGAAGTTCCAGGTGCCCTCGCCCGGGCCCCCTTCGTAGAGCGGCATCTCCTCCATCAGCGCGTGGCCGATGCCCATGGCGATGCCGCCTTCCAGCTGGCCGAGCACCAGCTCGGGGACGATCACCCGGCCGCACTCCATCCAGGAATGGTGGTTGATCACCCGGGCCTCGCCGCTGCCCTTGTTGACCTTGATCTCCACCAGGGTGGCCACCGGGCTGTAGTAGGTGACCATGGCGTTGTTGAGCTGGGTTTCCGGGTAGCTGACCGAGACGCGGTCCAGCAGGTGGTAGCCGTTGCGGGTCATCAGGGCGCGCTTGCCGGCGTCGGCACCGGCGCCGTACTTCACCGCCACCGCGTCCAGCGGCAGGCTCTCGCGCACGCCGTTGATCTCGAACTCGGCCGAGGCCCACTTCCAGCGGTTGAAGCCGTGCACGCTGGCCGCAGTGACCAGGCCCAGGTCGTGGGCCTTCCTGGCCAGCAGCTCGAAGGGAATCGGCGGCATGCCGCCGGCGCTCAGAGCGCCGTCCTTCCAGTGGGCGTCCTCGCGGCGCACCACGTAGGGGTTGAGCGAGCCGTTGTACTCGCCACGGCCCCAGATGCTCAGCGCCGCCGGCCACAGGCCGTGGTTGAAGAGAATGCGCGCGGCCTCGCGGGTGGCGTGGCCGGAGTAGTACGCGGAGTTGGTGGCCGAGGACGGCGAGGCCAGCTTGCCCACCCAGCGCGGGTTCTTCAGCGCGGCGTCCTGGTCGGCCTGGCTGATGATGTAGGGGTTGCCGCTGGTGACCAGGCCCAGCTCGTGCCAGTCGGTCTCCCCGGTCTTGATCTCGTGGGCCGGCTGTCCCAGGTGGTCGGCGGCCAGCAGTGCCTGGGAGGTGGCCATGCCGGTGCCCATGTCGATGGCCACGTGGCGCAGCAGCACGCGCCCGTCGGCGGTGATCTCCAGGCTCGCCAGGGGCGCCTCGGAGCCGGTGCCGAAGTCCTTCTGGCACATGGCGAAGCCGACGCCGTAGAGGTTGTCCGGGTCCTCGGCGTCGAAGCGCTGCTTGCGCTCCGCGCGGGTGCGCCAGATTTCATGCTGGGCGGCCTTGTCGAGGATCTCGTCGAGGCGCAGGGCACCGGCGGGAATCGCACCCTGGGTGTTCTTCATGCCGGTCTTGAAGACGTTCTTCCTGCGCAGCTCGATGGCGTCCAGGCCCAGGCGGCCGGCCACCTCGTCCACCATCATCTCGGTGGCGGCCATGGTCTGCAGGGTGCCGTAGCCGCGCATGGAACCGGCCTCGACGCCGCGCGAATGGTACGCGGTGGCGGCCAGGTCGCTCTGCGGCAGGTAGTAGATGGACTGCGCCGCCGTGGCGCCGACCGCCGCCACCGAGGAGCTGTAGTTGGCGCGGCCGCCGCCGTCGACGTCCATGTGCGCGCGGAAGATCTGGAAGCTGTGGTCCCGCTTGTTCACCGCCAGCTGGTAATGCATGTCGAAGGGGTGGCGCTTGATGCCGCTCTGGAACTGCTCGTAGCGGTCGTTGGCCAGGCGCACCGGCACGCCCTCGCCGTACATCGCGGCGAGCGCGGCGTAGAAGACGAAGATGTTGTTGTCCTTGGAACCGTAGCCCACGGTGTAGCCCGGGTGCAGGTTGAGCGTGGCCACCTTGAAGCGCGACGGCGCCAGCATGTGCGCGGTCTGCTCGGCCACCTCGAAGGGGCACTGGGTGGCGACCACGAAGTGCAGGGTGCCGCTTTCGGCGTCGTACCAGCCGTTGCCGTTGTCGGCTTCCAGGGCCGCCGGCTCGATGGACTGGGTGGTGAAGCGCTCGTCGAACACCAGCCAGTCTTCCGGCGGCGCCTTGAGTTGCTGCTCCATGCGTTCGGCGTAGTAGAGGCCCTGCTGGGTCAGGTCGCCGTTGATCCTGGCCTGCTGGCTCCACACCGGTTTGCGCTGGCGGATGATGGGGAACAGCATGCTGTCCTTGAGGCTGGAGAACACGTCCGGCTCGAAGGGCGTCTCGCCGCCCACCCGCACGAAGCGGAAGCTGCCGTAGGGGTCGGCCTGGTACAGCTCGGCCTTGGCGCCGTAGCGCACCACCTTCTCGTTGAACTTGAGGATGTTCTTGGCCCGGCGGTAGCGGTCGAAGTCGGTCCAGATGGCCATCGCCACCGGGTGGCCGATGAACATCGGCACCTGGCCTTCCGGCAGGAAGGGGTCGAGGTTGTGGCCTTCGGGGAAGCCGATGCCGTCACGGGCGAGGTCCGCCGCGGTGACCAGGCGATCGGGCTTGAGCTCGTCGCCGAGCATGGACAGGTCCAGGCCGGCGTAGAGGTGATCGGCGCGGGTCGCCTTGATCAGCAGCGCATGGCCCTGGCGCTGGGGCCAGCCGGGCATGTCCTTGGCGCGGATGTCACGGGCGAAGACCTTGGCCCCGCAGGCCTTGGAGACGCCGTCGATGCGCGCTCGCGCCTGGCCGCCCGGCGTGTACCAGGGCTGTGGCGAGGCGGTGACCCGGTCTTCGAACAATGCAGCAAAGGCCTTGCTGCCCAGCGGTGCCAGCGTGATGCCGATACCTGCGATGACACTGCCCTGCAAGAAGGCGCGTCGGGATAACTCACGGTTGGACATACCCGTTCCTCGGAGCCTTGGCGGACGCCGACTCCTGTTTTCTGAGCGTAAAAACGGTTGTCGGCCACTCTCGGGAGTGGTCGATTCAAGCGTAGTCGAAAGGATTTTTTGACCTCGAAGTCAAATTCTAACCAAGGCGGTCTGGCAGAAAAAGAAAAATTTGCCCAGTCAGTCAGGAAAAGAGCTCGTCGGGTCGCTGACGAAATCCCGGGAGCCCCATTCACCCGCGCCCGAGCGAGGTGATAGGCTGCGCTTCCGATAGCTCCCTAAGCATTTTTCCATGCCCCAGGCCCAGCTCCTGCGTCACCACCGCCCGTTCCTCGCGTTCTGGCTCGCCCGCGTCTGCACGGCCAGCGGCTTCCAGATGCTCACCGTGGCCATCGGCTGGCACCTCTACGCCCTCACCGGCAGCGTGCTCGACCTGGGCCTGGTGGGCCTGGCGGAATTCCTCCCGCGCGTGCTGTTCATGCTGCATACCGGGCACGTTGCCGACCGCTACGATCGGCGCCGGGTCGCGGCGCTGTGCCAGACGGCCCAGGGCCTGATCGCCGCCGCACTGGCGTTCGGCAGCGCCACCGACAACGTCAGCCGCGAGATGATCTTCCTCCTCGCCTTCGCCCTTGGCGCCGCGCGGGCCTTCGAGATGCCGGCCACCCAGGCGCTGCTGCCGAACATCGTCCCGGCCCAACTGTTCCCCCGCGCGGTGGCCGCGGCCGCCTCGGCGATGCAGGCGGCGACCATCGTCGCGCCCGCCCTCGGCGGCCTGCTCTACGCCGTCGGCAGCCTCTGGGTCTACGGCCCGGTGACGGTGCTCTACGGCCTCGCCTGCTGCCTGATGCTGAGCCTTTCCAGCCGCCAGCAGGTGCTGCGCAAGGAGCCCGCCTCCCTGGACTCGCTGCTGGCCGGCATCCGCTTCATCCGCAGCCGCCCGGACATCCTCGGCGCCATCTCCCTGGATCTGTTCGCCGTGCTGCTGGGTGGCGCCACTGCGCTGCTGCCGGTGTTCGCCAAGGACATCCTGCTCACCGGCCCCTGGGGCCTCGGCCTGCTGCGCTCGGCGCCGGCGGTGGGTGCCCTGGCGATGTCGTTCTGGCTGGCGCGCTTCCCCATCGAGCGCAACGTGGGGCGGATCATGTTCACCGCCGTCGGCGTGTTCGGCGTGGCGACCATCGCCTTCGGCCTGTCCACCTCGTTCTGGTTCTCCCTCGCGGTGCTGGCGGTGCTCGGCGCGGCGGACATGATCAGCATGGTGATCCGCGGCGCCTTCGTGCAGCTGCACACCCCGGACGAGATGCGCGGCCGCGTCAGCGCGGTCAACGGCCTGTTCATCGGCGCCTCCAACCAGCTCGGCGAGTTCGAGTCCGGGGTCACCGCCGCCTGGTTCGGCACCGTGCCGGCGGTGGTGATGGGCGGCGTCGGCACGCTGCTCATCACCGGCCTGTGGATAAGGCTCTTCCCCACCCTGGCCAACCGCGACCGCCTGCACGGCGGCGACTGATCAGAGCAGCTTGTCGGGGGTGATCGGCAGGTCGCGGATGCGCTTGCCGGTGGCGTGCCAGATGGCGTTGGCCACGGCCGCCGCGACCCCGACGATGCCGATCTCGCCGACCCCCTTGGAACCCAGGGCATTGACCACGCGGTCCTCCTCCTCGACGAAGATCACCTCGACCTCGCCGATGTCCGCGTGCACCGGGATGTGGTACTCGGCCAGGTTGTGGTTCATGTGCCGGCCCAGCGCGTGGTCGGTCTGGGTCTCCTCCTGCAGGGCCATGCCGATGCCCCACACCACGCCGCCGAGGATCTGGCTGCGCGCGGTCTTCGGGTTGACCACGCGCCCGGCAGCGATGGCGCTGACCACCCGGGCGACGCGCACCACGCCCAGCGCCTCGTCCACCCGCACCTCGACGAACACCGCCGAGTGGGTGGCGGTGGAATAGGCCTCGCGTCTCTCGTCGGGCCTGGCCTCCACCTGCGCCTCCAGGGCCGCGCCGCCGCTGGCGCGGACGATCTCGCCAAAGCCCAGCGCCTGCTCCGGCGCGCCGATGACCCGCAACTGGCCGTCGACGAACTCCACCTGATCGCGCGCAAGCCCCGCGAAGGGCGAGCCCTCCCGCTCGGCGGCGGCCTTCAGCAGCTTCTCCTGCAGCGCCACGCAGGCCTGCTGCACCGCGCTGCCCACCGAGGAGACGGTGAAGGAGCCACCCTGCAGCGGGGCCTTGGGCAGGTGCGAGTCGCCCAGGCTGAAGGTCACCCGCGCCATGTCCAGCCCCAGGCTCGCGGCGGCGATCTGGGTCATCACCGTGTAGGTGCCGGTGCCGATGTCGGTGGTCGCGCTGCTCACGTGCAGGTGGCCCTCGCCGTCGATCAGCGCGCGGGCGCTGGCCGGGCTCTGCATCGCCTCCCAGACGCCGGTGGCCAGGCCCCAGCCGATCAGCTCGCGGCCCTCGCGCATGCTGCGCGGCTGCGGGTCACGCGCCGCCCAGCCGAAGCGCTCGGCGCCCTGGGCGTAGCACTCGCGCAGGGCCTTGCTGGAGAAGGGCTTGCCCTCGTTCTGGTTGCGCTCGGCGTAGTTGATGAGGCGCAGTTGCAACGGGTCGATGGCCACGGCGGCGGCCATCTCGTCCATGGCGCACTCCAGGGCGAAGACCCCCAGGGTCGCGCCCGGGGCACGCATGTCCAGCGGCGTGTAGACGTCCAGCGGCGCCAGGCGGTAGCCCAGCTCGACGTTGTCGCACTGGTAGAGCATCCCGGACCACTCCACCACGTGCTCGGTGAAGTCCTCGAAGCGCGAGGTCTGCGCCACCGCCTCATGGCGCAGGGCGCGCAGCTCGCCGTTGGCGGCGGCGCCCAGGGCCAGGCGCTGCACGGTGCGCGGGCGGTAGCCGAAGCTGAACATCTGCTGCCGGGTCAGGGTCACGCGCACCGAGCGGTGCAGCTTGAGCGCCGCCATCACCGCCAGCACCAGCTGGTACTGCGGGCGCAGGCCGGAGCCGAAGGCGCCGCCGACGAAGGGCGCCATCACCCGTACCCGGCCCGGCTCCAGGCCGAACACCCCTTCGATGTACTGCTGGCTGTTCTGCGTGCCCTGGGTCTTGTCGTAGACCAGCAGCGCGCCGTCGGGCTGCATGACCACGGTGGCGGCATGGGGCTCCATGGGGTTGTGGTGCTCGATGGGCGAGCTGTACTGCACCTCGATGCGCAGCGCCGCCCCCGCCAGGGCGCCTGCGCAATCGCCGCGCGGCTCGGGCAGGGACGCCGGGGCCAGGTGGGCGTCGTCGAGGGCGGCCAGCAGGTCGGTCTGGTGCGGCTCCGTTTCATACTCCACCGCCACCAGGGCGGCGGCGTGGCGCGCCTGCTCCAGGGTCTCGGCCACCACCAGGGCTACCGGCTGGCCGCTATAGAGGATGCGGTCGTTGTACAGCGGGCGGAACGGCGAGCCGTCGGCGGCGTCGGCGTCCTCGTAGGGCTCGTCGTAGCGGGCGACCGGCGGCCGGTTGGCGTGGGTCAGCACCAGCTGCACGCCGGGCGCCGCTTCCGCCGCGCGGCTGTCGATGGCGAGGATGCGCCCGCGCGGGATGCCGGCATTGACCACCCAGCCATGCAACAGGCCGGGCACTGCGAAGTCGGCGGCGTAGCGGGCGCGACCGGTGACCTTGTCGCGACCATCCACCCGGTCATGGGCCTTGCCCAGTGGCGATGCACTCATACGCGCGGCCCTCCCTTGGCGGCGTCGGCCAGGGCGCGGATCACCGCGCGGCGGGCCAGCTCCACCTTGAAATTGTTGCGCCCCAACCCCTCGGCCCCCTGCAGCAGCAGATCGGCGGCGACGCGGAAGGCCGCCGGCGTGCAGGGCTTGCCCACCAGTGCCGCCTCGGCCTCGGGCTGGCGCCAGGGCTTGTGCGCCACGCCGCCCAGGGCGATGCGCGCCTCGGCGATGGCGCCCTGGTCCAGGCGCAGCGCCGCCGCCACCGAGACCAGGGCGAAGGCGTAGGAGGCACGATCACGGATCTTCAGGTAGGCGCTGTGGCGGGCGAAGGACGACGGCGGCAGCTCGACCTCGGTGATCAGCTCGTCCGCCGCCAGGTGATTGTCGCGCTGCGGCTCGTCGCCCGGCAGGCGGTGGAAGTCGGCGAAGGGGATCGCCCGCGTGCCGCCGGGGCCGGCGACGTGCACGACGGCCTCCAGCGCCGCCAGGGCCACGCACATGTCGGAAGGGTGGGTGGCCACGCAGTGTTCGCTGGCGCCGAGTATCGCGTGGTTGCGGTTGAGCCCCGTGCGCGCCGGGCAGCCGCTGCCAGGCGCGCGCTTGTTGCAGGGCGTGGCCACGTCGTAGAAGTACTGGCAGCGGGTGCGTTGCAGCAGGTTGCCGCCGACGGTGGCCATGTTGCGCAGCTGCGGCGAGGCCCCCGCCAGCAGCGCCTCGGCCAGCAGCGGGTAGTGGCTCTGTACGCGCGGGTGCCAGGCCAGGTCGGCGTTGCTCACCAGGGCGCCGACGCGCAGCCCGCCGCCCTCGCCGACCAGCACGCCGTGCAGGGGCAGCGCGGTGATGTCGATCAGCCGTTCGGGGCGCTCGACGTTCTCCTTCATCAGGTCCACCAGGTTGGTGCCACCGGCGATGAAGCGTGCGTGGGGGCCGGCCAGCGCCAGGGCCTGGTCCAGTTCCTCGGGGCGCTCGAAGCTGAAGGGCGTCATGCGGCGTCCCCCCTGGCAGCGCCGCGGCAGGCCGGCAGCGCCTCTTCGATGGCGTCGAGGATGTTGGCGTAGGCACCGCAGCGGCACAGGTTGCCGCTCATCTGCTCGCGGATGGCATCGCGGTCGTGGGCGCGGTTCTCGCTGGCCAGGGCCACCGCCGAGCAGAGCTGCCCCGGCGTGCAGTAGCCGCACTGGAAGGCATCGTGGCGGATGAAGGCGGCCTGCATGGGGTGCAGCTCGCCGCCGCGTTCCAGGCCCTCCACCGTGGTGATCTCGGCGCCGTCCTGCATCACCGCCAGGGCCAGGCAGGCGTTGATCCGCACACCGTTGCGCAACACCGTGCAGGCGCCGCACTGGCCGTGGTCGCAGCCCTTCTTGGTGCCCACCAGGTCGAGGCGCTCGCGCAGCAGGTCGAGCAGCGTCGTCCAGGGCTCCACCTGCAGCCGATGGGGCTCGCCGTTGATGACCAGTTGGATCGGGTGGCCGATGGCAGCGGGGCCACGGCGTGGGCTGGATAGGGCACTCATGTCGACCTCAGGCTTGTCTGGTCCGGCCCCGAAGGGCGGTGCGCGGGTGTGGATACCCGCATCTTTGAGGTGGACTGGCCGCTCTTCCCCGAGGTTCAGGGTTTCTGCCCCGACGGGCGGATGGACGAAACCGAAGCTGCCCGTCTGGTCATAAATTCACCGCCCCCGGGGGAGCTGGTATGATGCGCGCCTTTTTTGCCGGGCTGGCAGAAACGGCGCCCAACCGCAGGCGCTGTGCTTGACTGCTATCCAGTCCGGGCCAACACGACGCGCAGACGTCACGGGGAGCACACATGCTGGAAAAACTGTTCCAACTCAGAGCGCACGACACCAACGTACGCACCGAAGTCCTGGCGGGGATCACCACCTTCCTGACGATGGCCTACATCCTCTTCGTGAACCCCGACATCCTCGGCGAGACCGGCATGGACAAGGGCGCGGTGTTCGTCGCCACCTGCCTGGCGGCCGCCATCGGCTCGGCCATCATGGGCCTGATCGCCAACTACCCCATCGCCCTCGCCCCAGGCATGGGCCTGAACGCCTTCTTCACCTACACCGTGGTGCTGCACATGGGCCACACCTGGCAGGTGGCCCTGGGCGCGGTGTTCATCTCGGCGTGCATGTTCTTCGTACTGTCGATCTTCAAGATCCGCGAATGGATCATCAACAGCATCCCGCTGGAGCTGCGCTCGGCCATCGCCGCCGGCATCGGCCTGTTCCTGGCGCTGATCGCCCTGCAGAAGGCCGGCATCGTCGCCGCCCACCCGGTGACCATGCTGACCCTGGGCGACCTGGCCAAGCCCGAGCCGGTGCTGGCGGTGCTCGGCTTCTTCCTGATCGTCGCCCTGGAGGCGCGCAAGGTGACCGGCGCGGTGCTGATCGGCATCCTCGCCGTCACCCTCGCCGGCATCGGCCTGGGCGTGTCGAAGTTCGGCGGCATCGTCTCCATGCCGCCGTCCCTGGCACCCACCTTCCTGCAGCTGGACATCAAGGGCGCGCTGGAAATCGGCCTGGTCAGCGTGATCTTCGCCTTCCTCTTCGTCGACCTGTTCGACAACTCCGGCACCCTCATCGCCGTGGCCAAGAAGGCCGGCCTGATGCGTGCCGACGGCCACATGCCGAAGATGGGCCGCGCGCTGATCGCCGACTCCACCGCCGCCATGGGCGGCTCGCTGCTGGGCACCTCCACCACCACCAGCTACATCGAATCCGCCGCCGGCGTCAGCGCCGGTGGCCGCACCGGCCTCACCGCCATCGTCGTCGCCATCCTGTTCCTGCTGGCGCTGTTCCTCTCCCCGCTGGCCGGCAGCGTGCCCGCCTTCGCCACCGCCCCGGCGCTGTTCTTCGTCGCCGTGCTGATGGCCTCGGGCCTGGCCGAGATCGACTGGAACGACCTGACCACCGCCGCCCCGGTGCTGATCACCGCCCTGGCGATGCCCTTCACCTACTCCATCGCCGACGGCATCGCCTTCGGCTTCATCGCCTGGGCCGCCATCAAGACCCTGGCCGGGCGCTACAACGAACTGAGCCCGGCGCTGGTGATCCTCGCCGTGCTGTTCGTGATCAAGATGGGGTTCTTCCACTGATGAGCCGCCCGCAGTTCGATCCCACAGGCTACGCCGCGCAGCTCGCCGACAAGGCCGAGCGCCTGAAGGCCCTGCTGGCGCCCTTCGACGCACCGCAACCGGACGTCTTCGACTCGCCCCGCGAGCACTACCGCCTGCGCGCCGAGTTCCGCCTGTGGCGCGAGACCGGCAGTGAAACCCGTCACTACGCCATGTTCGAAGCCGGGGACAAGTTCACTCCCGTGCTGATCGAGGACTTCCCCATCGCCAGCCGCCGCATCAACGAGCTGATGCCGCGCCTGAAGGCCGGCTGGCAGGCCAGCCAGGTGCTGTCGTTCAAGCTGTTCCAGGTGGAGTTCCTCACCACCCTGTCGGGCGACGCGCTGATCACCCTCTGCTACCACCGCCCCCTGGACGATGCCTGGAAGGCCGAGGCCGAGAAGCTCGCCGCCGACCTGGGCGTGAGCCTGGTGGGCCGCTCCAAGGGCAAGCGCATCGTCATCGGCCGCGACTACGTGGAAGAAGAGCTGACCGTCGCCGGCCGTGCCTTCCGCTACCGCCAGCCCGAAGGCGCCTTCACCCAGCCCAACGGCGAGGTGTGCCAAAAGATGCTGGCCTGGGCCTTCGAAGCCATGGGCGAGCGCAGCGACGACCTGCTGGAGCTGTACTGCGGCAACGGCAACTTCACCCTGCCCCTGGCCACCCGCGCGCGCAAGGCGCTGGCCACCGAGATCAGCAAGACCTCGGTCAACGCCGCCCTGGCCAACCTCGCCGACAACGGCGTGGACAACGTCACCCTGGTGCGCCTCTCCGCCGAAGAGCTGACCGAAGCCCTCAACGAAGTGCGCCCCTTCCGCCGCCTCGCCGGCATCGACCTCAAGGCCTACGAGTTCGGCACCGTGTTCGTCGACCCGCCCCGCGCCGGCATGGACCCGGACACCTGCGAGCTGACCCGCCGCTTCGAACGCATCCTCTACATCTCCTGCAACCCGGAGACCCTGGCCGCCAACATCGCCCAGCTGCACGACACCCACCGCATCGAGCGCTGCGCCCTGTTCGACCAGTTCCCCTACACCCACCACATGGAATCGGGTGTGTTGCTGGTCAGGCGCTGATTCCGGCCGCGAGCCACCGCACGGACATGACCGCTGCGTAGGGTGGAGGTCGCTTTTTACCTCCACCAAGGCGGAGGTGAGGCGCGCCCGGAAACGGGCTGGAGACCGAGCTGGCCGAAGGAAAACGGTGGGCTGAAGCCCACCCTACGCCCACCCTGTGCGTGACCGCCTGGTACCCCGATGCGAATGAATTCGCGCCTACCCAGCCGGCCCCTCCCCCATCACCCCACGAACAGGCGATACGCCGGGTTGTCGCTCTCGTCCCACCAGGGGTAGCCGATGGCGTCCAGCGCCCCGGGCAACAGGTGCAGCTCGTGGTCGGGCACCTGCAGGCCGGCCACCACGCGGCCATCGGCGGCGCCGTGGTTGCGGTAGTGGAACAGGCTGATGTTCCAGCGCCCGCCCAGCTTGTCGAGGAAATTGAGCAACGCACCGGGGCGCTCGGGGAATTCGAAGCGCAGCAGGCGCTCGTGCAGGGCGCCGTCCGCGCGCCCGCCGACCATGTGGCGGATGTGCAGCTTGGCCAGCTCGTTGTCGGTCAGGTCCAGCACCGGGAAGCCCTGGTCGCGCAGGCCTTGCACCAGAGCCCCGCGCGGGTCGTTCTCCGGGTGGGTCTGCACGCCGACGAAGATGTGCGCCTCGGCATCGCCGTGGTAGCGGTAGTTGAATTCGGTGATCTGCCGCCGCCCCAGGGCCTCGCAGAAGGCGCGGAAGCTGCCCGGGCGCTCGGGGATGGTCACGGCGATGATCGCCTCGCGCTGCTCCCCCAGCTCGGCACGCTCGGCGACGTGGCGCAGGCGGTCGAAGTTGACGTTGGCGCCCGAGTCGATGGCCACCAGGGTGCGCCCCTCGCAGCGCTCGCGGGCCACGTACTTCTTGATCCCGGCCACGGCCAGCGCGCCGGCCGGCTCGGTGATGGAGCGGGTGTCGTCGTAGATGTCCTTGATCGCCGCGCAGATCTCGTCGGCGCTGACGGTGAGCACCTCGTCCACGTACTGGCGGCAGACCTCGAAGTTGTGCGCGCCGATCTGCGCCACGGCCACGCCGTCGGCGAACAGCCCGACCTGCTCCAGCACCACGCGCTCGCCGGCGGCCATGGCCGCCTGCAGGCAGTTGGAGTCGTCCGGCTCGACGCCGATCACCCTCACCTCGGGGCGCAGGTACTTCACATAGGCGGCGATGCCGGCGATCAGCGAACCGCCGCCCACCGGCACGAAGATGGCGTCCAGCCGCCCGGGATGCTGGCGCAGGATCTCCATGGCCACGGTGCCCTGGCCGGCGATCACGTCGGGGTCGTCATAGGGCGGCACGAAGGTCAGCCCGCGCGCCTCGGCCAGTTGCAGGGCATGGGCCAGGGCCTCGGGGAAGGCGTCGCCGTGGAGCACCGCGCGGCCGCCCCGGGCGAGCACGCCCTGGACCTTGAGCTCCGGCGTGGTGCGCGGCATGACGATGGTCGCCTCGATCCCCAGGTGCCGCGCCGCCAGGGCCAGGCCCTGGGCGTGGTTGCCGGCGGAGGCGGCGATCACCCCGCGCGCACGCTGCTCGGCGCTGAGCTGGGACACGCGGTTGTAGGCACCACGGATCTTGAAGGAGAACACCGGCTGCAGGTCCTCTCGCTTGAGCAGCACGGCGTTGCCGAGGCGCTGGGCCAGGCGTGGCGCCGGCTGCAGGGGCGTCTCGATGGCGACGTCGTAGACCGGCGCGCGGAGGATCTTCTGCACATAGCCTTTGAGCAGGGCGTCGGTCATGCCACGGCCTCCCCGGTGACGGCGTCGAGCAGGTCGGTGCCATAGGAGTTGTCCACGGCGCAGCGCCAGCTGTCGTCGGCCTGGCGGCGGAACACGTAGGTGGCCTTGCGTTCGAGGAAGGACAGGAAGCCGTCGGCGGACCGCCACTGGATGCGCGCACGCCCCATGACCAGGGCGGTGTCGCCGGTCTCCATCACCTGCAGGTCGCGCTGGCTGACCCAGAGGCTGTGCTGGAAGTGCGCGGCGATGGCATCGAAGGCGCGGCGGATGCCGTCGCGGCCCTGGACACTGAGGCCCGGGCGCACGACGAGCACGGCATCGTCGGTGTAGAAATCCATCAGCGCATCGAAGCGCCCGGCATTGATCAGCTGGTCCGCCCGTTGCACGGCCTGGACGAGAGGGGAGGGTTGCATGGCGTCTCCTGAGGTTCGCTTGGGGCCCAGGAGACAGAAAGAAGAAACCCGCCTCGAGGGCGGGTTTCTGTGTAGGTACTGGTCAACCCGCCAAGTATCGAATGGCGGTAATAATCTGTTGGCGCAGCATCTGGGTGGTCGGTTTCATGGTGCTGGAAATTATTCCTGCCGCTGCGCCAAGTCAAGCGGCGGTTTTCAGGTGAGCAGCTCGGCGAAGGCCTTGTCCGCCTCCAGCACGGCCGGCAGCGCGGCGAACAGCGCGTCCAGGTCCACGCCTTCCACCAGCGGGCCTTCCAGGGACTGCCGCGCCTCCTCGGTGGCACCGCCATGGGCCTGCAGCGCCTCGCTGACCAGCACCGCCTGGGCCAGGATGCGCGGCAGCAACGCATCGGCCGGCGCCTGCATCGGTCGCGCCTGGTAGGCGATGGCCTGCTGGATCACCGCCGGCAGCTGCCAGCGCCGCGCCAGCTCCGCGCCCACTTCCGGGTAGCCGAACCCCAGTTGCAGCGTCTCGCTGGCGGCACGCCCGGTGGCACCGCCCTTGCCGCTGTTGAGCTTCTCGGCGAACTCCGGGGCACCGGTCTGGATCAGCAGCTCGCCGATGTCATGCATCATCCCGCAGGTGAACGCCGTGTCCGCGTCCACGCCCTTCTGCTTGGCCAGCAGGCGGCTGATGCTCGCCACCTGGAAGCTGTGCAGCCAGAAGCCCTTCAGGTCGTAGTTGGGCGAGGCCTTGAAGGCGCCGGTCACGGCCGAGGCCATCACCAGGGTGCGCAGGGTGTTGAAGCCCAGGCGCATGGCCGCGTCCTCGATGCTGGTGGACTCCCGCGCCCCGCGAAAACGCGCGGAGTTGGCCAGGCGCAGCACCTTGGCGGCGATCACCGGGTCGAGGGCGATATTGCGCGCCACGCCATCCAGGCTGGAGGTCGGGCTGTCGAATTGCTGGATCAGGTCCTGCGCCACCTTGGGAATGCTGGGCAAGGTGTGCAGGTTGGAAAATAGGGCGTCTATATCCATGGGACCACCTCCTTCATCGGCTTGAAAACCAAAGGATAGGCAAGTTTCCCAAGCCTGCCCGGCAGGCCGTCGCCGCGCAGGCGAAGGCTCTGTTTCAAGGCCTTTCAGGTGGCAGCGGTGCCGCTTCGTCGATGCGTTCCACCAGGCCTTCACGCACGCCGCCCCGGCGCAGCGGCTCGTTGATCTCGTCGTCCAGGTCGCCGATCAGCGCGGTGTCCGGCTCCGGTTCCCGCTGGCGCGCCAGCTGCACCAGGGCCACGCCGGCCAGCAGCGCGGTGGCCACCTTGTAGGCCAGGGAGCTGATATCGAAATTCTGCAGGGTGCCGTCGTCCAGCCACAGCGAACCGATGCGCGCCAGGGCCAGGGCCGACTGCACCAGCAGCAGCATCATCAGTGCCGCACGCATCAGCTCGCGCCCACGCAGGGCCCACAGCAGGAACAGCGCCAGGCCGATCTGCAGGCCGCCGTAGTAGACGCGCACGTTGCTCACCGAGGCGGTCTCCATCAGCAGCATGCCGCTGAGGTTGGCCATCTCGTAGGGGCGGAACCAGTAGGCCAGGCCGAAACCCGCGAACACCAGGACCTGGACCACCAGAATCAGCCGGGCAAGTAGCATCGCCTTTCTCCTCCGATCGGCAGCGATCTGCAAAAGACCCGTCGCGGATCGTTTCGTTCGCCCAACCCATCGCAAGGTCGGGGCACCCTGGCAGCACCGCGGCTAGGCTCTGGAAAGGCCCATCCCAAGGAGTTCACCCATGCTGCCGCCCCGCCTCAGCCTGCCGCTGCTCGCCATGCTGCTGGGCGCCTGCGCCGCCCCGCACGACGACCAGGTGACCATCGCCCCCGCCGTGCGTGACACCCCCTACATGACCTTCACCATCCAGCCGGTGCGCGCCCCGGGCCACCGCCAGGACCTGGAGGAGCGCTTCGACAACGCCCTGCACAAGGCCATGGAAGCCAAGGGCTATCGCTACCAGGAAAAGGGCAGCGACCTGACCATCATCTACGCCCTGGGCCTGTCCCCCGAGCCCGGCGTGACCATGCGCCCGGTGATCACCCCCGGCGGCGCCGTCTACAACCAGACCGAACTGACCCAGGACGAACGCGCCCGCCTCGCCCTGCGCATCCTCGACGGCTTCGACGAACGGGTGCTGTTCGAAGCCCAGATCAGCCGCCAGCTGCAAGACCCCAAGCTGACCCAGCAAGGCTTCGACAAGGCCGTCGCCGAACTGCTGCAGGGCTTCCCGGCGCGGCCGGCGCCTTGAGGCGTCCAGCCCGCAACGGGACATGACCGCTGCGTAGGGTGGAGGTCGCTTTTCACCTCCACCAGGCAGAGTCGGGAGCGGCGCGCCGATATCCTCGGTGCGCCCCATCGATGGGTTTCGCTCCGCTCTACCCATCCTACGAGCTGCGGCCGGCGCCTTGAGGCATCCAGCCCGCAACGGGACATGACCGCTGCGTAGGGTGGAGGTCGCTTTCCACCTCCACCAGGCGGAGTCGGGGGCGGCACGCCGATATCCTCGGTGCGCCCCATCGATGGGTTTCGCTCCGCTCTACCCATCCTACGAGCTGCGGCCGGCGCCTTGAGGCATCCAGCCCGCAACGGGACATGACCGCTGCGTAGGGTGGAGGTCGCTTTTCACCTCCACCAGGCAGAGTCGGGAGCGGCGCGCCGATATCCCTGGTACGCCCCATCGATGGGTTTCGCTCCGCTCTACCCATCCTACGAGCTGCGGCCGGCGCCTTGAGGCGTCCAGCCCGCAACTGGACATGACCGCTGCGTAGGGTGGAGGTCGCTTTTCACCTCCACCAGGCGGAGTCACGGGCGGCACGCCGGCATCCCTGGTACGCCCCATCGATGGGTTTCGCTCCGCTCTACCCATCCTACGAGGGCGACGCGCGCGCCGGCCTCGAAAAAAACCGCCCCCGGTCTACCGGCGTACATCCCGTAACAGCCGCAGCGCGCAGCGCAGCGGCGACAGGCATAAGCTGTCGCCCATTTCACGTTCAGGAGTTTTCCCATGCGCCGCGTTCTTCTCGCCTCCCTGTTCTTCGCCCCGCTGTTCGCCCAGGCGGCGGAGACCGTTTCCATGGACGTCTACCGCGACCCCAACTGCGGCTGCTGCAAGGCCTGGATCAGCCACCTGCGTGACAACGGCATCCAGGTCAACGACCACGTCGAGAACGACATGGCCTCGGTCAAGGCCCGCCTCGGCGTGCCCCACCGCCTGGGCTCGTGCCACACCGGCGTGATCGACGGCAAGTTCGTCGAGGGCCACGTGCCGGCCAGGGACGTGCTGGCACTGCGCGCGCGCCAGGACCTGGTCGGCGCCGCCGTGCCGGGCATGCCCATGGGCTCGCCGGGCATGGAGATGGACGGCATGCAGGACGCCTACCAGGTGATCGGCGTCTCGGCCCAGGGCGGCGAGAGCGTGCTGGCCGAATATCCGGCACACTGAGCGCCCCTTTCCCAGCGCGGTCGCCCCAGGGCGGCCGCGTGCATTTCACGGAGCCGAACATGGATTACTGGCAGGTCGATGTATTCGCCGAACGCGTACTGGCAGGCAATGGCCTGGCGGTCTTCCCCGATGCCCGCGGCCTTTCGGGCACGGCCATGCAGGGCCTGACCCGCGAGCTGCGCCAGTTCGAGTCGATCTTCCTGGAGCCGGGCACCGGGCCCGGCGAGTTCGCCGCGCGGGTGTTCACCGTGGAAGAGGAGCTGCCCTTCGCCGGCCACCCCATCCTCGGTGCCGCCGCCCTGCTGCACCACCTGCACGCCCCCGGCGAGCATGCCGAATGGGCGCTGCAACTGCCCGAGAAGCGCGTCACCCTGGCCACCCGCCGCCAGGGCGAGGGCTTCTACGCCGAGATGAACCAGGGCGTCGCCGCCTTCGGTGCCGAGCTCGACGCGCAGGCTGCCGAGGCCTTCGCCGCCGCCTTCGCCAGCGAGTGGGACCGACGCCATGCGCCCCGGGTCGTCAGCACCGGGCTGCCCTACCTGCTGCTGCCGGTGACCGCCGCCGGCCTGGCCCGCGCGCGCCAGCAGCGCGAGCTGGAAGCCGAACTCGCGGCCATCGGCGCCGCCTTCGTCTTCCTCCTCGACGTCGACGCCCGCGAAGGCCGCACCTGGGACCCCCTCGGCGTGGTCGAGGACATCGCCACCGGCAGCGCCGCCGGCCCGGTCGCCGCCTGGCTGGTGGACAAGGGCCTGGAGCCGCGCGGCCCGGGCTTCGCCCTCAACCAGGGCCGCTTCCTCGACCGCCCCAGCCGGCTCGACGTGCGCGTGGACGACAGCGGCCAGGTGCATGTCGGCGGGGCCGTGCAGCTGCTGGCCCAGGCCCGCCTGCTGGTGGCTCCCGCCCGGCTCGCCTGACGACCGGGCTGGCGCCTCCTGCCGCCAGCTACGACACTCAATGCCTCGACAAGAACAAGGATCGGCACATGCGCTGGCAACGGGCGAGACGCAGCGACAACGTGGTGGATGCACGCGGCAGTGGCGGCGGCATGCGCCTGGGCGGAGGCAAGAGCATCGGGCTCGGCGGCATCGCCCTGGTCGTGGTGATCGGCCTGCTGATGGGCGAGGACCCGCTGACCATCCTCGGCCAGCTCGCCGGCCAGGCCGGGCTGTCCACCGCGCCCCCGCACAGCGGTGCAGCGCCGGGCGACGACCAGGAAGTGGAGTTCGTCCGCGCCGTGCTCGGCGACACCGAGGACACCTGGCAGGCCCTCTTCCAGCAGGGCGGCCGCCAGTACCAGGAACCGAAGCTGGTGCTGTTCAACGGCGGCGTGCAGTCGGCCTGCGGCTTCGCCTCCTCGGCGGTCGGCCCCTTCTACTGCCCCGGCGACCGCCAGGTGTACCTGGACCTGGACTTCTTCCGCGAGATGTCCCAGCGCTTCTCCGCCGCCGGCGACTTCGCCCAGGCCTACGTGATCGCCCACGAGGTCGGCCACCACGTGCAGACCCTGCTCGGTGTCTCGGCCAAGGTGAACGCCGCGCGCCAGCGGGGCGAGAAGATGGAAGGCGCCGGCGGCCTGCTGGTGCGCCAGGAGCTCCAGGCCGACTGCCTGGCCGGCGTCTGGGCCTTCCACGCGCAGAAACGCCTGGACTGGCTGGAACCCGGCGACCTGGAAGAAGCCCTCAACGCCGCCAATGCCATCGGCGACGACCGCCTGCAGAAGCAGGCACGCGGCCAGGTGGTGCCCGACTCCTTCACCCACGGCACCTCGGCGCAGCGGATGCGCTGGTTCAAGACCGGCTTCGAGCGCGGCGACATCAACCGTTGCGACACCTTCACCGCACGGGACCTGTAGAACCGTGCAGGGCCCTTGATGGGTTTCGCACGGCACGAAGTCTCTCCCCCAACTACCGCGCCAACAGCAGCAGCTGCGCGCAATCCTCGGCGTACCAGTCGGTGAGCTCCGGCCAGGGGTTCTCCGGCAGGTTGACCAGCACCGTGGCGGTCCCGGCGGCGCGGCCGCAATCGAGGTCGAAGCGGTAGTCGCCCACCATCACCATCTCGCTCGCCGCCACGCGCCAGCGCGTGGCCAGGTGCTGCAGCCCGCCCGGGTGCGGCTTGGGTGGCGCCTCGTCGCGGCCGAGGATGTCGGCGGCGGCGAAGCAGTCGTCCAGGCCGATGGCGGCCAGCGTCAACAGCGCCAGCTCGCGGGCGTTGCGGGTGAGGATGCCGAGGCGCACACCGCGCTCGTGCAGCGTGCGCACCAGCTCGACGGCGCCGGCCGCCGGACGGGCGTTCACCGCCAGTTCGCGCTCGTGCTCCAGCAGCCAGGCGTGCTTGGCGCGTGCCTCCTCGGCGGGCAGCGCGGCGAGGTGATGGAGGATGTCGTCCTCCGGGGGGATCGCCAGCTCGCGGCGGATCGCGGCGAAATCGTGGACGGCGACGGTGAGGGTGCCGTCCATGTCGAACACCCAGTGGCGGAACTGCGCCAGGCCCATGTCTCTACTCCGTCGGGTTCGGGAACAGCGCGCAAGGTTACACCGTCCCCGCCCGTCAGTAGTTGATGATCAGGGTCACGTTGTCGATGTAGGTGCCCACCGGCACGTTGGCCTGCGTGGGGTCGACGGTCACCTGGAAGTTCACCGTCTGCTGCAGCCCCGTGCCCTTCTGCGACAGGTTCTGCGTGGTGTTCCACACGGTCGTGGTGTTGGGGAAGTAGATGTTGTAGCCCAGGCGGTTGGCTCCGCTGGCCATGCGTCGCCAGGGCGCCTGGTAGTTCTGGCCGTTGTCGAAGCTGACCAGGTAGCCCTCGTCGCTGGTGCAGGTCAGGGTGATGGCCCGGGTCACCGAGGTGAACTGGCTGACCAGCGCCTGGCTGCCGAGGTCGACGTTCTGGTAGCTGTTCAGGGCGCAGGCCTTGGTGACCACGATGGTCACGGTGCTGGTGGCGGTCACCCCCGTGCCCCAGTTGGTCGGCGCACCGCACAGGCCCGCCGGGCAGTTCTGGGTGACGCCCGGGCTGCGTTGCCAGTTGCACAGGCTGAGCACGCCGGACTCGCAGATCGCATAGCGCCAGGTGAACACCACCGAGGCGCTGTAGGTGCCGGCGGGCACGTTGGCGGCCTGGGCCTGGAAGTACAGGTTGATGCCGGTGGTGGCGTTGGTCAGCAGCGCCAGCACCGCCAGGCTGCTCAGCTGCACCGTCGAGCCCGGGGTGATCTCGGCGCCGCCGTTGCTGACGAACACCTTCAGCGGAATGCTGTTGCCATTGCCGTCGCTGAGCACCGGCGCGGCGGACTGCAGGGTGACCTGCACGTAGTTGGCCGCCAGCAGGGCGAGGAACGATGCGCAGGTCAGCCCCGCACCGCCCAGGTTGCCCTGCGCGGAAGCGTTCAGGGTGAAGGAGCTCACGCTGCCCAGGCTCACCGCCGGGTTGACCGTGGTGCACACCGCCCAGGCGCGGCCCGCCCCCAGCCAGAGCGCCAGCAGCAACAGCAGGGGGACGATCGTGCGCTTCGCATCCATGGTTCGGTCCTCGTTCGGACGGATCAGCGGCAGGTCAGCGGGCCGACCTGCGAGAGCTCCTCGTCCAGCGTCTTCAGTTCCACCGTCACCGCGCAGTGGCTGCCATCGGGCAACTCCACGCGCAGCGCGTTGCGTTGTTCCAGCCCCTCGAAATACACCAGCCCGTCCCAGCCCACGTAGGCCTCCAGGCCTCGCCCCTCGACCCGCGCCAGGCTGCCGCGCGGCAGCACCTGGCCGCGCACGTCGATGAGCAGGATGCTGGCCGCCACCACGCGCTCCATGGGGAACTCCAGCAGCGCGCCGCTGCCCTGGTGCACGGCGATCTCCTGGGAAACCTCGGCGATGCGCACGTTGCCCGGCAGCCCCAGCGGGTCGATCTCGTAGTTGGCGCGGTAATAGGACGGCACCCAGGGCACCAGCAGGTGGCCACGGCTGTCGGTGCGGCCCAGCAACTGGTGCTCGAAGTTCACCGGCACGTCGGCGTAGCCCGAGGTGCTGACCAGGACGAAGGCGTCGTTGATGCGGTTGCTGGGGAACACCCCGCCGTCCATCCACACCAGCGAGCCGCTGACATCGCCCCACTGGGTGCGCTCGCCGTCGTTGTCGTACAGGCCCACCTGCAGCTGGGTGTAGGGCGTGCGCCAGGTCAGGTCGGCCTGCTTGTAGCGGCCACCGCCGGCGGCGTAGCTGAGGTTGTAGCCGACGCCCCCCTGGCTGGGCGCGGTGCGCCCGTAGCGGACGCGCTCGCGGTACTGGCCGCCGGTGTCGCGCTCCACGCTGGCGCTGAAGGTGGAGAGCACGTCGAACGGCATGATCAGCTGCACCAGGGCCGAGTAGCCCGAGGTGCCCAGCTCGCGGTTCATCGACACGTACAGGCTGCTGTTGGCCCACAGGCTGCGCGACCAGGACAGGTTGACCACGCGGGTGCGCTCGCCGCTGCGGGCCTCGCTGGCGAAGTAGCCGATGCCCAGGCTGCCGACCGGCTCCGGGCTCACCGAGAAGGTCACCTGGTCGGTACGCCGCGCCAGGCCGAGCTCCTCGCGCCCCAGCTCCAGGGCGCTGACCTGGCTGACGTCGACGAAGCCCGAGCTGCGCTGCACGCGCTGGAAGGCGAAGCCGAACCACGGCGAGTAGTAGCTGTAGCCGAGGCTGGCCTGGCGGCCGCGCAGGCCGTCGTAGGCGCTCTCGGACACCGAGGTGCCGAGGGTGCCCCAGTTGCCCAGCCCGAAGGTGCCGCCGAGCCCGCCCAGGCGCAGCGCCTCGCCCAGCTCGGCGTGGGTCTCCAGGGTGAAGGCATCGCTGATGCCGTAGCGGAAGGTGCCGGTGCCCACGCTGCTGCCGTAGGAGAAGCTCTCCAGCCCGTAGTCCTCGCGCAGCTTGCCCGCCCCCAGGGAATAGTCGTAGAGGCCCTTCTGCAGCAGCGTGTTGGTAACGTAGAAGGGCACGTCGGTGGAGACCTGCCGGCCGAGGGCATCGGTGGTGACCACCGTGGCGGTGCCCGCACCGCTGATGTACGGCACGTTGCTGACGGTGAAGGGCCCGGGCTGCAGGTCGTCACTGCTGACCCGCGCATTGTTGATGAACAGGTCCACCGTGCTCGGCACCGCGGCGTCGCCGCTGAAGCGTGGCAGCGGGTAGGTGACCAGGTCCGGACGCAGGGCGAAGTTGCGCGAGACCTGCACGCCACCGACCCGCACCGCGCTGTTCCAGGTCAGCGCGCCGGTGACCAGGTCGCCCACCTGCACGCTGCGCAGGCTGTCCTGGTCGTTGAAGGTCCACAGCGTGTCGTAGCGCACGTAGCCGTCGCCCTCGCCTTCGCTGTCACCGAAGCTCTTGCGGTACACACCGGTGTTGCCCAGGGTGCCGAAGCCGCCGAACAGGCGCTGCTCCAGCCAGGTACTGGCGTAGCGCTCCCCGGCATCGCTGTCGGTGTAGTAGAGGTCGTAGTTGAACAGCGCCCCGAAGTCGGCACGGGCCGGCGTGCGCGCATACACGCTGGTGTCGCCCACCTCCTGGCGCGGCAGCCACTCGCTGGGCAGCGTCAGCTTCAGGCGTTGCAGCTCCTGGTCGTACTCGCTGCCCAGGCCCTCGATGGCATCCAGGGCCTGCGGCCCGCTGGCGCCCTCGGGCAGCCGCACGCCGACGCCGCGCAGGTCCTCGGCATCGACGAAATAGCGGCCATCGCGGACGCTCACCGGCACCACCTTGTCGGTGGCCATCTCGTTCACCAGCAGCTCCAGATAGAGGCTGTACTCACCGGGCATGGCGCCCGCTTCCGGCGCCGTGGCGTCGGCGCCCGGGACGGCCGCCGCGCCGCCGCCCGGCGACTCGGCCGCCCAGGGCGCGCTGCCGAGCAGCACGGCGAGGGCGAGCCCGCCCCACGGGTGCCAGGCCCGCGTGCCCCCGTTGCGCCCGAGCCCCCCGTTGCGCGCCATCCCCCGACGACCGGCCTGCTGCGGATCACTGCAACGGGATCGGCTGGGGCTCGGCCTGTTCGTTGATCCGCGCCTCCAGCACGAAATTGCCGCCGGGCACCCCGTCCGGCAGCTGCCAGCGCATCTGCGCGCCGGGCAGCACATAGCCCAGCAGGCCGTCGGCGATCAGCGTGCGGGCGCTCCCCTGGCGCACCGAGACCTTGGACAGCCGCGCATGGGCCGCCCCCTGGTTGCTCAGGAACAGGTAGTGCCGCCCGCCTTCCTGGCGCACCTGGTAGCTGAGCTTCGGCTGCAGCACCTGCACGCCCTCCCGGGGCTTGGCCCCCGGCACCGGCACCGGCGCCGGCGCCACGCCCGTGCCGAAGACGAACAGCGGCACCGAATAGCGCATCTGGAACTTGACCCCCAGCTGCGGATCGGCCACCGCGTCGGGCTGCAGCATCTCGTCCACCAGCACCCGGTAGGCCTGCTCGGTGCCGGCCGGCGCAGGCTGGGTGGCGATCAGGCGGATCATCTGCCGCTTGCCCGGCGCGATGGTCACCACCGGCGGGCTGCCGATCACACTGCGTTGCGCATCGAGCCGGTCGTCGAAATCGCCCTGGCGCCAGGCCATCACCCGCACCTGCAGGCCCACCGGCTGCTGGCCACGGTTCTCCAGCCACAGCGCGGCGGCCTTCTGCTCGGCCTCGATGGTCGGGTTGATCGGCCAGATCAGCACCGAGCTGGCCGCATGGGCATCGCCTGCCGCCGTCAGGGCGAGTCCCAGCAGGGCGGCGCGGGCGCCGGTGCGCAGGCCATGTCCACGGGCGGTTCGCTGCATGGGTGTTCCCCCCTTCAATAGCTGACGGTGACCGTCACCGTGTCGTTGTAGATGCCGGCGCTGGGCATGCTGCCCACGGCGAACAGCCGCGCGTAGATCGGGTAGGACTGGGTGCCGCTGGTGGCGCTGTAGCTCACGCTCAGGGCCGTGGCGCCGTTGCTGCCATCCCCCCACACCGCGCTGTAGCCGGCGTCCTTGTACAGCTGGTAGCGCAGGGTCTCGGCGCCCTTGATCATGTAGCGCCCGCCGCTGACGCTGGCGGTGTTGAGCCCGGCATTGATGGCAATGGTCAGTGCCGTGCCGGGCGTGCATTGCAGCTGGATCGAACCGTTGCCCACGGTGCTCACCCGGGTCACGTCGCTGGGCAGGGTGCTGACCTGGCCGAAGTTGATGCTGCCGTAGGTGGTCACGTCGCTGCTGCCACTGCCCAGCACGCAGCCGGCGGTGACCGCGGCCTTGATCTCGAACAGCTGGGTGATCTGCAACTCGTTGGTGCCCGTGTCCGCGAGGCACGGCAGGCCCGGCAGCAGCGCCAGGCAGGCGAACGCCGGCAGGCGCCCCATCACCAGCTCACCGTGACGGTGACCGTGTCGGTGTAGGTGCCCGACAGCGGCGTGGCCTGCACCGGCACGCGGCCGTACACCGGCAGCAGCTGGTCCTGCCCGTTGCCGGTGCCGGTGACGCCGATGCTGTTGTCCCAGACGGTCGCGTAGGTGGCGGAGGTGTAGAGGTTGTAGCTGACCTGGGCGGCGGCGGGCCCGGTCATGCGGCGGGCATTGACGTTGCCACTGCCGCCGGCGCTGATCAGCACGCGATAGGGCGTGCTGGCCAGGCAGTTGACCCGCAGCGCGCCGGCCCCAGCCGTGCCGACCACGGTGACCTGCGCGGCGAGGTCGAGGTGGGTGCCGAAATCCAGGGTGCCGAACTGGCCGAGGGTCGCGGGGACGGTGCTTCCGGCACTGCAGGCCGGCAACACTTCGGCGGTGATCCCTACGGTGGCGCTCTTGCTGGCGGCATGGATCGACGGGCTGGCCGCCGTCGAAACCATCAGCACCAGCCATATCCACTTGCTGTCGCGACGGCAGACCATGGCGGTTCCTGGGGGTGATTCGTACTTCCGTGTCGCAATGATCATCGGCGGCGGGGCAACGGCCCCGGCGCGCCCGCTACCAGGTGATGGTCACCTGGACGGTGTCGGTATAGGTGCCGGTGGCGGGTGTCGTCTGCGGCGGCACGCGGCCGTAGACGACCAGTTCCTGGTTGGCGCCGGTGCCGGTGCCGGCCAGGGCGGTGCCGCCGTTGCTGCCGTTGCCCCAGAGGGTCGTGCGCCCGGCCTCCTTGTAGAGGTTGTAGGCGATCACGTCGGTGGCACCGGCGCTCATGTTGCGCTGGTTGCCGGTGGCGTGCAGGCCCGAATCCAGGGCCACCGAATAGTTGGTGCCGATGTTGCAGGTCACCCCGAACGAACTGCCCGCCGAGGAGCCCACGGACTGCGCCTCGATGATGCTGTTCAAGCTGGGATAGGTGCCGAAGGCGATGCTGCCGAATGTGTTCGCGCTGCCGTTGTTGCTGCCGTTGTTCACGGTGCAGCCGGCGCCGATGACGAGTTGCACACCCAACTGCCCCTGGACCGTCCCCGCAGCCTCCAGAGACGACGACAGAGGCAGAAGCACCAGGGACGAAATCAAAAACTGAGCGCGATTCATTTATGAAAACTCCTACAACACCCAAGACTCCATGAGTACTTGTGTACCAATGAAAGGGACCGTAGTAGAAATTCTGCGGCGATCAAAAACCCGGAAATGCCAGCTGTCCGGCACACCCTGCCATCCTCCTGGCGCCAATCACGCAAGCCACTGAATTCAGTGGATTTTCTGCGTTTTGTAAGAAATACGCCCAATTGAATAATGGCGATTTTCTTACGAAATAAAGAGCAAATAGCCAGCATGCATCCTTATGCCCGGCGCGCCCTGAAGTCCCTCTGGAAATTTCAATTGGCGATAAGTCGCTTCACCGTTTCCTACAGCCTGTTTGCCAGGCCTCTGCGGATTGCCTATCGGGCTGAGGGAATTCCTACAAGGCAACTGCATTGCCGTCCTACAAAACCTCTGAGTAGCTTCTTGCCCCGTCGTGGCCTTGGTCATGACCGGGATTAGAGCCCCCGTGTTACAAAATACGCACAACACGCCATAGCAGAGATCAGCCCTCACGGGCCGGGTCTTCTGGCCGTCTATGGCGGACCGTGCGGGACGGGCATCAGCCCATCCGGTTTGCGTATTTGCCGGGGTCTCTAGCCTCGCACGGTCCGCCACCCTCATGCCGGTGGCGGCTCCTCTTCCAGAAAGGAGTCCTGGGATATGAGAGCCATCCAGTCGCAACACCCCGTCATCCACCGCACCGCCCGCCCGGAGGTGCGCCATGACTGACTACCGCACCGCCACCCGCTTCGTCCGCTTCCGCCGCCCCCTCCACGTCGTGCTGATCGACGGCCTGCCCTGGTTCTGCTGCCGCGACCTCGCCCGCCTCACCAACAGCCGCCTCGACATGCGCATCACCGCCAAGCTGGACGCCGACCAGTGGCGCCTGGAAACCCTGCGTCACGAGGCCGGGCAATTCACCGAAGAGCTGCTGGTGAACGAAAGCGGGCTGCACGCCCTGCTGCTGGTCAACTTCTACCACCCGGAAAACAGCAGCCTGCGCCAGTGGATAACCCAGGAAGTGCTCCCCGCCCTGCGCGACCAGCAACGCGCGCCCGACCACCAGCCCCGCCGCCGCCTGCTGAAATGGCAGGGCCACCACCAGATCAACCTCATGGAATGGCAGGGCCAGTGGTGGATTCGCTACGACGACATGCCCCGCGTGCTCGGCCAGGGCGATGCGTTGAAGCAGCAGTTGTCCTGAGGTCGGCCTTGGGGACGCCTGGGATACCGAGGTGATGGGTTTCGCACGGCTCTACCCATCCTACGAAGCACCTGCAAGGCACACGTAGGATGGGTAGAGCGCAGCGAAACCCATGCGGTGCAAAACTCGCCCAGGGTGCAGGCCGGGCACACCGGTTGGTGGATGAAAAGAGCGTCATCCACCCTACGCGAGCCCGCTCGTCGTGGGGCACCGGGGCATTCCGGGCGTAGGGTGGACATCGCTTTTCATGTCCACCAACGGAGTCGGGCCATACGCCGTGGCCCACTCGGCGGAGCGCTTCGCGAGCAGAGCTCGCTCCTACGGCGCGGCGCGGGGAGTTACTTCCAGTCTTCGCGCACGCGGGTCAGCCCTTCCTGGGCCACCGAGGCCACCAGCTGGCCGGCGCGGTTGAAGATGCTGCCGCGAGAGAAGCCGCGGGCGTTACCGGACCAGGGGCTGTCCATGGAGTACAGCAGCCAGTCGTCCGCGCGCAGGTCACGGTGGAACCACAGCGAATGGTCGAGGCTGGCCACCTGCATGAACTTCTGCCACACCGAAACCCCGTGGGGCAGCATCGAGGTGGTCAGCAGGCCGAAGTCCGAGGCATAGGCCAGCACGTACTTGTGGATGGCGCGGATGTCCGGGAGGTTGCCGTCGGCGCGGAACCAGACGTGCTTCACCGGCTCGCCCGGCTTCGGGTCGTAGGGGTTGTTGGCGGTGACCGGGCGGATCTCGATCGGCTTGTCGCAGAGGAACTTGTCGCGCATGCGCTCGGAGATCAGGTGGGCGTTCTGCCGGGTGATCTCCAGTTCCGAAGGCAGGTTCTCCGGGCCGGGCACCTCGGGCATGGCGATCTGGTGCTCGAAGCCCCCCTCGTCGGACTGAAACGACGCGCTGCAGGTGAAGATCGGCTGGCCCTTCTGGATCGCCGTCACCCGCCGGGTGCTGAAGCTGCCGCCATCGCGCACCCGGTCCACGGTGTAGACCACCGGCAGGGATGCATCGCCCGGGCGCAGGAAGTAGCCGTGCAGGGAGTGCACATGGCGCTCGTCCTCCACCGTCTGGCTGGCCGCCGACAGCGACTGGCCGAGCACCTGGCCACCGAACAGCTGGCGGAATCCCAGGTCCTGGCTGACGCCACGGAAGAGGTTCTCCTCGATGGATTCGAGGCTCAGCAAGGCGACCAGATCGTCCAGCACCTGGGTCATGGGGGTTATCTCCTCTGCAAGGCGGCTGCCCCGTTCAGGGTCGGGGTCGAGTTCATTCAGGATAGGCCGGTGCCGTCGTCAGGCGCTCGTCCCGACGGGCGCGGCCAGGGGTGGAATGGTAAAGATTTTGCCAGCGGCTGTCGGCAGCTCATGCACCGCTTCGTCGAAATGACAGCCGATGCGGGGCATCGCCCTCCCGCTCGCCGGGCGATGCCTGGCGTGCGTGGCCGGCGCGGAGCCCGTCGCTCATGGCCGCTGCAGCCAGTCCTGGCGGTGGATGCGGTAGAGAATGTGCTGGCGCAGCGGGTGGCCGACCGCGACCTTCGGGTGCTCGAAATCACCGGTCTCGTCACGGCTCATGCCGATGCGCTCCATCACCGCGCTGGAATTTTTGTTGGCGGGCACGGTGAAGGCCACGACCTGGGCCAGTTGCAGGGTGTCGAAGGCGCAGGCCAGGGCCGCGCGCGCCGCCTCGCTGGCGTAACCCTGGCCCCAGTGGGCGCGGGCCAGGCGCCAGCCGATCTCGGTGGCCGGGGTGAAGGGCGCCTCGAAGCCGACCTTGCCCAGCCCGGTGAAGCCGATGAACTCGCCGTTGTCCCGGCGCTCCAGGGCCCAGAGGCCGAAGCCGTGTTCGGCGGCATGGGCGCGGGCGCGCTGGATCAGCGCGGCGGCCTCCTCGCGGCTCTGGGTGCCGGGGAAGTAGCGCATCACTTCGGGGTCGGCGCAGAGCGCGGCCAAGGGGTCGAGGTCGTCGTCGCGCCAGGCGCGCAACAGCAGGCGCGGGGTCTGCAGTTCGAGGGGCATTGCCGGTTCCTCCCAAGAGTGGCGGTGCTTACGAGATGGACAGCCGCCGCGTTACTCTCTGCGACCCGGCCGACGAAAAACAACTCCGCATTATGCCTTTGCCGCTGGTCTACCACGACGACTACAGCCCGCCCTTCCCCGACGGGCACCGCTTCCCCATGGAGAAGTTCCGCCTGCTGCGCGACCACCTGGTGGCCAGCGGGCTGACCCGTGACGAGCAGCTGCGGCGCCCCGAGCTGTGCCCGCCGGAGGTGCTCGCCCTCGCCCATTGCCCCGACTACATCGCCCGCTACCAGCAGGGCGAGCTCTCCCGCGAGGACCAGCGCCGCCTCGGCCTGCCCTGGAGCGAGGCCCTGGCACGGCGCACCGTGCGTGCGGTGGGCGGCTCGCTGCTGGCCGCCGAGCTCGCCCTGGAACACGGCCTCGCCTGCCACCTGGCCGGCGGCACCCACCACGCCCACTACGACTTCCCGGCGGGCTTCTGCATCTTCAACGACCTGGCGGTGATCAGCCGCTACCTGCTGGCGGCCGGCCGGGTCGGGCGCGTGCTGATCTTCGACTGCGACGTGCACCAGGGCGACGGCACGGCGCGCATCCTCGCCGACACGCCCGAGGCCATCACCGTGTCGCTGCACTGCGAGAAGAACTTCCCCGCACGCAAGGCCGAGAGCGACTGGGACATCCCCCTGCCGATGGGCATGGGCGATGCCGACTACCTCAAGGTGGTGGACGACGCCCTGAACTACCTGCTGCCGCTCTACCAGCCCGACCTGGTGCTCTACGACGCCGGCGTGGACGTGCACCAGGACGACGCCCTGGGCTACCTGCAACTCACCGATGCCGGCGTCGCCGCCCGCGACGAAGCCGTGATGCGCCATTGCCTGGGCCGCGACATTCCCGTGGTCGGCCTGATCGGCGGCGGCTACAGCAAGGACCGCCAAGCCCTCGCCCGCCGCCACGGCATCCTCCACCACAGCGCCGCCCGCGTCTGGCACAGCCAGGGCCTCACCTGACCCGCCAAGGATCGGAGTGGATACGGCGCAGGGCGGGCCGGGCGGCGTTCCGCTTCAGCCCACCGAATACACCTAATCCCAACACCCTCTCGCAACGCCTCCCC